>JAKPQU010000524.1 GCA_029555925.1 Bacillota bacterium | reverse complement strand
AATTATAATGTAAAGTAGCATGATATAAGCTGTAACTGTTATAAACGTTCCAGTTTAGATTTTTTTCGGAGGAGCATCAGGCAGGCAGACAGTATTTACCTATTATTCAAATTGTTCAGTTTAATTAAAGCAATTTGGTATCAGTAAATATATCAAAGGCAAGTAAAGACAATAACTTCACAGTACTTTTTAAAGAAGCCTCGTCAATGTCAAACTCCGGAGTATGACCTCTGAGTATTACTTCTTTACCAGTCACTCCGCTCAAATTCGCTCCCACGCCTATATTTGTAGCAAGACCACCTTTTTCCTGTACCCTTTTCATCATATAAGTAAAATCCTCACTTCCTCCTTCGGCGGCAGAAGAGACAAAGGAAAAACCACCTGCTTCTTTTGCAATTTTTTCAACCCTATTGGAAAGTTTTTTATCACTCTCTGCACTGCCGGCACTTCCCATATTTTTAATTTCAAGAGTACAGTCATACATCATTGCAGAAGCTTTTAATACCTGTAAAGCTTTTTCATACATATAATCACTTACTTCATCATTTACTCCTCTTGTTTCTATAACCATATGAGCTCTGTCACAAATTATATTCCTTCCTGTGCCGGCAATTAATTTACCTACGTTTACCCTTGTTGCTCCCTTACTGTGCCTCGGTATGGCATAAAGATTTAATACAGCAGATGCTGCTGCCATAAGGGCATTTTTACCATCTTCCGGTTTGCCTCCCCCATGGGCAGACTTACCGGTTAGAAAAGCGTCAAATTTCTTTGTCGCAAAATATCCGCTCATACCTGTAGCTATTTCACCCGTTTTCCATTTACTTGAAATATGATGGCCTATAAGATAATTCACATCATCAAGTATGCCTGAACTCACCATGGATTTAGCCCCTCTTACCCCCTCTTCTGCAGGTTGAAAAATCAGTTTTACAGTTCCGTGAATAGAATCTTTCATTTCCATCAGAACTTCTGCTATACCGAGACCGACGGCAGTATGGGTATCATGGCCGCATGCATGCATAACACCGCTGTTTAAAGAAGAAAAACCTTCTTTGAATGGAATGTGTTCAGGATTTTTACTTTCATATAAATCGAGGGCATCCATATCGAAACGAAATGCAACTACAGGCCCTTCTCCCCTTTTTAATATCCCGACAAGACCGGTAAATCCGTCTTTAAATAATTCTATAAATTCCCTGTTTCCGCCCTGTTCAATGGCACGTATATAGTTTGCCTGAAGCACTTCCTCCGAAGGAAGACCCATTCTATCCTCATCATTTATAACCTCTCTGCCTGCTTTTAGTTTATAACCAAGTTGCGTCAGTCTTTCTGCCACAAGAGATGCTGTCCGAAATTCCGTCCATGCAGATTCCGGGAAGCGATGAAAATCTCTGCGATAGGAAATTATTTTTTTTTCAATTCTCTCCAGAATTTCCTCAATCCTCATAAAAATCACCTTCTTATTTTTTAGATTGAATTTTTTATGACAGTTAGCTTCACTCTCTCAACACCAGACATCTAAGAGTTAATTAATTTCCATTATATATAAAATCCCCTGTCATTTTCAAACACAATCATTTTCTATAAATATTATATATTAAAATTGTATTTTTTCCATATTTATGATATATATTATTACAGTGATCAGTATTCTGTATTTCCGACTGAGATTCAAAGAGATCATTATAGAGAGAGGATCATGTAACTATGAATCAAAATAAAGCAGATGAAATGGTTGCCAGGGGGCTGGATTTTTTTCATCAGGGAAATTACGAAGAGGCAATTAAATGTTATGATGAAGCCATAACGTTTAGCCCGAAAAATACAAAAGCATGGATAAACAAAGGGAAAGCATGTGCGGATCAGGGTAAATATGAAGAAGCACTCAGATGTTACGATAAGGCCCTGTATATTAATCCCAACTACATAAAAGCCTGGTATAACAGAGGTGTAGTGTTCGGTGATATGGGAAAATATGAAGAAGAAATAAAATGCTATAATAAGGTTCTGGAACTGGAACCGCAGGATATTGATGTCTGGTATAATAAAGGCCTGGCATTGATCAGCCTCGGGAAATACGGTGAAGCAGTAAAATGTTATGATAAAACTCTGGAATTAAATCCTGATTGTGTTGATTCATGGTATAACAAAGGTAAAGCTCTGGCACTTCACAGGAAATTTAATGAAGCAATCATATGTTATAATAAAGCTATTGAACTCAAACCTGAATATCTCAAAGAACTGTGGTACAATAAAGGTGAAGCCCTCGCAAATTTCGGCAAATACGAAGATGCCATTATAGCTTATGATACAGCCATACAAATCGCTCCTGAATATGCACCTCCCTGGTGTGGTAAAGGTAATGTATTTTATGCCCAGGGAAAATATAAAGAAGCAGTCACATGTTATGATACAGCATTAAAGATTAAACCGTCATATGCAGAAGCCTGGTATTACAAAGGTGTAGTAATGAATGAACTGGGAAAACATGATGAAGAAATAAAATGTTATGATGCAGCTATAAACATTAATCCTTTATATGCAAAAGCTCTTTACAGCAAAGGATTAATTATGGCGGTTCAGGGGAATCACAGAGAAGCCGTTATATGTTTCGATAGAGTTTTACTTATAACCCCGGAAGATTATCGTATTTACACCGATAAAGGTAAATCCCTCTTCGCTCTTGGAGATTATGAAGAGGCAATCAAGTGTTTTGATAGAAGTCTGGAACATTATCCCAATGATGATTTTATATGGTATGATAAAGGTAAAGCCCTGTCCTCTCTGGAAAGATATGAAGAGGCACTTGAATGTTATGAAAAAACATTGAGTATTTATCCTGACCATGCCTACGCACTCTATAAAAAAGGGACAACACTCTTTGCTATGGGAAAATACAGTGATGCTATTACATCATTTAATAAAGTTCTGAAAGTTGTTACCGATGATTATATGGTTTATTATGATAAAGGCAAAGCACTGGCATATATGGAACAGCACGGCGAAGCAGTTAAATGTTTCACTAAAGCTTTAAAAATAAATCCAAACCATACTGACTCATGGAACAGCAAGGGAGAAAGTTTAATCATGCTAAAAAAATTTACATCTGCTATTGAATGTTACAATAAAGCAATAGAATTATCTCCTTCGTCAACGATAGCTTTCTGCGGTAAAGGCCTGGCTCTGTACAAACAAAAAAAATATGAAGATGCACTGGAATATTCCGAGAAAGGTCTTGAAATAGAACCAGGAAATCTATCTCTCGAAGATCTGCACAAGAAATGTATTAATAAACTGGCAGTCAATTACGGATATATTAAGTAGTGAAAAGTGAAGGGTAAAGGGTGAAGGGTGACCAGCAGGTCAGGATACAAACTGGTCACAAAAAATATCACCCTTAAAATAATATCACTTCTACCATTTCACCTTTTTCCACTAGATCAACCAGTGCAGGTATTTCTATGTAGCCGTCCGCTTCCGACATACTTGTAATGGCTCCCGATGTTTTAAAGGCAGGTTCAACTTCTCCATTGACTATTTTCACAGTGAGAAATTGATGCCTTCCCAGAGTGGAAACAACCCTTTTAGAGAGAGGCAATTTTATTTTTCTTACAATATCTTCAGGGAGACGGCCTATCTTCCTGAAGAGAGGAACCAGCATAACATATGCATTTGACAGGCAGGAAGAAGGATTTCCCGGCATTCCGAAAACCAATGTATCGTTAATTTTCCCGAAAAGAGCAGGTTTACCCGGTTTTACCGCTATGCCATGGAATAAAACCTCTCCATGACGGCTCAGGGCTTCTATAATAACATCCTTCTCGCCTACCGAACTACCTCCTGAAAATATGAGACAATCGACATTCTCATATAAACGTATAACTTCTTCTATTTTTCCTATTTCATCTTCAATTATCTCTTCATGGATAAAAGCATTTACGCCATGAGAAGTCAGGACGGCATGGAGCGTATAAGAATTCACATCATAAATCTGTCCTGCTTCAAGTGTCGCTCCGGGAGTTCTTACTTCATTACCGGTCGGTATAATGACTGCTTTCGGTTTTCTGTAAACATCAATGTATTCCATACCGAGAGCTGCCAGAACACCTGTTTTTGCAGGTGTCAGAAAATCACCTTTTCTTAAAACGACAGAACCATTCAGAATATCTTCTCCTGCAGGAGAAATATTCTGTCCCGGATATACAGGTTTATAAACAAGTATATCTTCTCCTTCTTTTTCAGTATTTTCTACCATAACAACAGAGTCTGCACCTTCCGGTATCATGGCACCTGTAGCGATCTGTGAACACTCGCCGGTTTTTATGGCACAGAGAGGTTGCATGCCTGCATGTATTTTATCAACACATTTCAACCTTACAGGTTTGAACTGTCCCGCGGAAAAAGTATTTTCACTTATAACTCCATAGCCGTCCATGGCAGATCTTGCAAAAGGCGGAACATTTATACCGGACATTATATCCCGGGAAACAACTCTTCCTGAAGCCTCAAGTATATGCACTTTCTCATCTTCTGAAATTTCTTTTACGGAAGAAAAACAGATTTCCATTGCTTTATCAAGTGTTATAAGAGAACCTATGGGTTTCATGTCAAGACTCCTCTATTTAAAAATTTCCATAACCATATGTCCCAGTTCCGGTAAAACGAGTTTTTCCATGGCAAGAGAGACTGCCTTCGGCGACCCTGGAAGACATATAACGAGTGTACTCCCTGCAACACCGGCCATTGTCCTGCTCATCATAGCTGCAGTCCCTATTTCTTTATAACTGAGATAACGGAAGAATTCACCGAATCCGTCAAGTTTCTTATCAATCATTTTCTCTAAAAGATTAACTGTTATATCCTTCGAAGAAATACCTGTACCTCCGTTAAATATAATTGCTTCTGCCCTGAACCATGTCAGTTCGTTTTCCACAAAAGTTTGTATAATATTTGCGTCATTTTCTATGATGATTGAATCGACTACCTTATGAGAATGCTTTTCCAGCATTTCTCTTATAATTTTTCCAGATATATCCGTTTCTTTTGTCCTGGTATCACTTACTGTTACAACCAGAACTTTTACGGTTTTACGTGATTTTTCTCTATGTTCTTCAAGACTCATTTAGCTGACCTCCTTAATGATTTTAATGAATTATATAACTTTCGCTGAAAAAAGACAATGAAAATTATTAACAAAGGAATTATTTACACTTTTCTAGTAACTATGATATATTATTATCAAATGACACACTTACTGAAGTGAGTAGTGAATAGTGAAAAGTGAAACGCCAGAAAACCTTATCTAATCTGGTTTATAACATATTAAAATATTACTGAGGTAAGCATAAATAATACATATATGCTCTCGTGACGCGTTACGCGTGACGCGTGACGGGAGGAAAACTTTTATTACATGCTTATGCTCAGGTCAGTAATATTATGTTTGATTTGTAAAAGCATAAGAGCTAAAGTCACTGTATATAAAAAATGCTTGCACGTAAGCGATTTAAGAACAGGGTAACATGAAAAGGAGAATAATTATGCCTACAATAACAGAGCAGGATAAGCATCATGAGGAAGAAATATATTTTCAGGATAAAAATATCACCATAACGAGCAGAAAAATATCTGTAAAAAAAGAACATATATTTTTTACCCCATAACAATTGAAATGCCTTTATCAGATATATGTTCTTGTGAAGTTAAAATCTTTCATAAAGGTGATCCGTGCCGCCCTGCCAGAAATTATGATTTTTCTCTTGTAATATTTTTACGCAGGGAAATGAAATGGGAAAAGCTTATTTCATGTAAAGACAGAAATTATCTGGATATGTTACAGACTATATTGACAGATGCCCTGGGTAATCGCTATAATGGTGGAGATTGATTTATATTTTTTATAAATATTTAAGAGGAATTTATGGATAACAGTAAGATACCATATATGAAGATATTTAATTTCCGGGGCCGTTATATTCAGGCCGGAATTATTCTGTCATGTTTCCCTGTGATTTCCAGGGAAGAGAATTCCTCTTTAATTTTAAAAGATCCCTCCGAAATACCTTCAAAAATCCTCACGAATTACAACAACACCATAACTAGACAGGGGCTGTCAGTTAATGCCCCTGCAGGAAAGTAATCTTAATATTTTTTTCTTCTGGCAGTCCCGTAAATAAATAATATTCCATCTATAAATAAAGGCCTCTTTTACAGACAGGCCTTTATTTATAGAAACGTTTCAGTAAGTGAATCACCCATCAATCAATTGGTGGGTATCCTGCTTCTCAGTCTAAACCTTAAACTGTCCTACCAGCCCATTCAGCGTTACAGACATTTCAATAAGTTTCTCTGCACAGACTTTAGTTTCTACAGCACCTGATGATGTATCCTGAGCAGCATTGCTCATATTGTGTATATTTGAAGAAATCTCACCGGAACTGATGGAAGCCTGCTGAACATTACCGGCTATTTCACTAGATGCCTGTGAGGCTTCACTCACATTACCTGAAATTCCGTTAATCGTTACGGATTGTTCTTCGACTGCAGTGGCAATATGCTGTGTTATGGAATTAATCGATGTTATAACTTTAGATATTTCATTCATAGCAGTAACGGTATTTCTGGTATTCAACTGCATATCCTGAATCTGACGACTGATTTCACCTGTAGCCATAGTTGTCTGTTTTGCCAGCTCTTTAACTTCATTTGCGACTACGGCAAAACCCTTTCCTGCTTCTCCTGCTCTGGCTGCCTCAATTGTAGCATTCAATGCAAGAAGATTTGTCTGATCGGCAATTTCTTTAATAGTATCCAGTATTTTTCCTATACTGGCAGAAGAACCGTTTAATTTTTCCATAACAGCCACTGTTGTCTTTGCTTTACCATCGGCATCAGTTACTACCTGTGACGCTCTGGTACAGTTTTTTGCCACATCCGAGAGGGAAACACTCATTTCTTCTATAGCAGCAGCAACTGAATTTACAGAGTTAGCCATTTCTTCAGTCCTGAGTGATATATTATTTAAATTTGTGGCCATCTGTTCTGATGCTGCAGCCAGACTGTTTGCCTGGTTGCTCATTTCTTCCGAATTGGATGCCATTTGCTTTGACGTAATAGAAAGTTCTTTCGACGATTCGGAAAGATTGGATGTAGTAGATGAAACGTCCCTTATGATAGTATGAATTTTATCCATAAAAAGATTAAAATACCTGGCAAGATCTCCCACTTCATCTTCAGAATTTACCTGTAATCTGGCGGTGAGATCACCATGCCCCATGGCAATATCTTTTAACATATCGGTAGTTTTAATTAACGGATTTGTTATGGCATGGCCAATAAACAGAGACAGGAAAATAATTATTGAAAAAACAAGAAGAAACAGTATAATTTTATAAATCAAATAGGTAAAATTGGCTTTATTTATATTCGATGCAAGGGTTGCTTTCTCTGTTTCTATATTATCAATATAAACGCCTGTTCCTATCAATATATCTGTGCCGGGAATCAATTTCACATAACTAAGTTTCGGCTGAACACCTTTGCCTTCTTTTTCAAAGAAATATTGTACAAAACCTCCGCCATCTTTAGAAACTTTTATAAATTCTTTTACAAAAAAACAGCCGTTCGGGTCTTTTAGGTCCGAGCAGTCCTGACCGTTCTTACTCTTATTTATAGGAACATTAACTCTTACGCCGGTAAGGTCGTAGGTAAAGAAATAGCCTGACCCATCTTCAAAAAAACGTATTGGATCGGTTTCTTTTATAACAGTATCGATAATATCTTTTTCTGCATTCATGCCTTTCAGTATTTTTCCAAGATGCGCCGCTTCCACATCCACAACTGCCATGAGTGTATCTTTACTTCCATTCAACAGTTGATCTTCATAATTTCTGAAAACAATTGTTTTTTTCATATGTTCATCTATAAGAAAATTTAACAACTGAATTATTATAAGGCCAATAAAAAAGAGAGCCGGGAGAAGTAAAATTTTTGAACGAATCTTCATAGAAGCAAACATAAAATACTTCCTTTCATTAAAAACTTAATTTTAGTTCAACAATTTATTTTTTATATTAAAAATAATTTTTATTAAATCTTATACAATCATAAAATTATTATCGGCAAATATATAAAAAAAAAAAAATAGAAATATAAAATATTTTATATTTAAATCTTACTTTTCAATGTTACAGGCACGTAGTTTTCAATATATGCGACGGCCTGTTCCGGCTCAGATTCCACGGAATAAAGCCTCCTGAAATCTGATTTTACAAAATCTTCACTGTACATATGTTCAAAAAAATCAATTAAATTTTTATAGTAATCGTCAGTATTCAGGAAAACTACAGGTTTATTATGAATCTGAAGTTGTTTTAAAGTCAAAATTTCACATATTTCTTCAACAGTGCCGAAACCTCCGGGAAGAGCAATAAAACCATCTGCTGTCTCTTCCATAATCTTCTTTCTTTCCCTCATGTTTTCAGTAATAAAAAGTTCATCGGAATCATTATAGGCTATATTTTTTTCTTTCAGAAAAGACGGTATGACACCTGTAACATAACCTCCTCTGGAGTGAACAGCTTTTGCGACTGCTCCCATAAGTCCTATGTTTGTTCCGCCGTATACAAGGGTCCATCCCTTAAGACCAATTATTTCTCCAAGTTCTGTAGCTGCCTTAAAAAAGGAAGATTTAACTCTGTCACTTGATGAACAGTAAATACAAATTTTTTTCATATTAATCTCCTGAAATTTTTTATATAAAATATACAATTTCCGGAACATTCTGGCAAGATTTTATAAAAAATTTTCATAGAAAGACATCTATTTTGCATAGATAAATAGTCAGGAAAATTCAATGACCGCCCTGTAAATTTCCGCTTATTTCCTGTGTTACAAAATAATCTGTGGAAGAATGAATTAAAAAAAGAAAAAATCGTAAAGATATGCGTTAAAGCAAAATCTGTACATTTTATAAAAAATTAAAGGGAAATTGCCTGGCAGGAAAGAATCTTAAAGAATTACTGAATTGAGTAGTGAATAGTGAAAAGCCAGAAAACCTTATCTAATCTGGTTTATAACATATTAAAATATTAATTGCTTATGCTCAGGTCAGTAAAATATTTTGCCCGGAAAAAAATAAAAGTGAAATAGGGAAAGGAGCTCTTATATGAATTTCATTATACCGCTAAATAAAATAGAAGAGGCTTTAAGCAAAGGATTATACGGAGTGCTCAGAGAAGCAATATTAATAAGTGACGATACATTGACTAAAGGAGGAAAAGTAATAATAGAGAAGCAAACAGGCACGGTTCCAGAAGTAATTCAGATATTTGAAAAAAAAGAAGATATGATTAAATGGTTCGAAACGTTTGCAGGTTTTAATAAATAGAATGGCCTGATTTCAGGCCATTCTAAAGTTTTCACTTTAAGGAAGCATATTTTTTATTCTCGTCAGTTCTTCTTCTGCATCGTCTATGAATTCCTTTATAATTTCCTTTACAGATTTTATATTCTTTATGAGTCCAACACTCTGCCCTGCCATAAGAGAACCGCTATCGACATCTCCGTCAATAACGGCATTTCTCAGTCCTCCTACCCAGAAATTCTCAACTTCATACTGAGCCTTTTCCCTGGTTATTTCACCTCTTTCAAGTTTATTTAAAAGCTCAAGCTGAAGTCTGCCGAAATCTTTCATACTCTTATTTTTTATTGCTCTCACTGCCACAACAGGTAATTTGGAATCATACTGAGGTGTCGCAATGGCCTGTCTGGCTCTTGCCTTCATAAAAGCTTCTTTAAATTTCGGGTGAGCAGTACATTCTTCACTCATAACAAAACGTGTCCCAAGCTGACATCCGCAGGCACCCATCAGCAGAAGATGGGCCATCATCTTTCCTGTGGCTATACCGCCTGCAACAAAGACAGGAAAATCCCTCATATCAAAAAGAACATCCTGAAGCAGAACAGTAAGAGATACATGACCTATATGGCCTCCTGCCTCGCTTCCTTCCAGTATAAGAGCATCTACTCCGAAATCGATCTGCTTTTTCGCTATGGATTTTTCAGAAGCAAAAGACATGACTTTCTTGCCTGTGTCCTTTATAATCTTTACATCTGATTTTTTCGGAAAACTTCCTGCAAAAATTACAAATGGTACATGCTTTGAAAGAAGTATTTTATAGTGTTCTCTGTAATTGGGAGCTATAGTAATTAGATTAACGGCAAAAGGTTTTTTCAGTTTTTCTACACATCTGTCAATTTCATGTTCAAACAGATCTGACGGCATATTTCCTCCGGCAAATACAGGGAATGCCCCGTTATCGCTTACAGATTTTATAAGTTCATAAGTACTTACCCATGTCATGCCACCGGAAATTATGGGGTAATCAACAGAGAGAAAATCCTGTCCTCTTTTCCATATCTTATCAAGTATTTTCATAATATTATCTCCTCTAAAAGTAAAATGTCCATAAAAATATACTCCAAAATATATTATAATGCAAGCCTGAAATAAGTATAAAATTTATAGTATATTTTATAATTTGTTATTATTTAAACAATCAGTAATGCATAATGTGTAACAGGTTATTAATTATGGATTATTACAAAACTAACTATAGTGTGCCAGGAAAAAATCTTCTGTTTTTAAAGGTTAAGGGTCTTGGGTTTAATAATATTAAAACCTAACACCCTTAACTCATAACCAAAAACCTAATTTATATAAAAAAAATGGAAAAATTTAACTTGGTGGACTATATAATAATTCAAAGAGGAAAAAGATTTATATTTATAGAATTTATTTTATATTATCTTAATAATTTGTGATTTATAAAAGGATGGAATTTATTATGATAAAAAATATGCTGACATGTGTTGTGGTTTTAATAATTTTATTATGTACTTTCCAGGCAGTCATGGCAGGAAACCCTGTAACTGCTCAGGGTTGGGTTAAAGAGGGGAAAAAATCTCTTGATATTAACAACACAGAAAATGCTTTATACTGTTTTAAAAAAGCAACGGAACTTGATCCTTATTATGCTGAAGGCTGGTATTACATAGGGGTAGCTTGCTATAGAATTAACGGAAAAACAACTGACACGGAGCTGGAAGCATATAAAAAAGCACTGGCAATTGATCCCGCCTTTGAAAAGGCATGGTTTGCCAGAGGATGGGCTTTATATGATGCAGGAAAATATACGGAAGCTATTGAGTGTTTTAATAAAACTCTGGAACTAAACCCTGACAATAAAGAAGCTAAAATAAAAAGAGAGGCATCATTAAAAGCATTAAAGAAATCCGGTTCACCGGGAGAAGTAACGGTAAATGCTATAAAAAACGGAACCTATAGAATTTACTCCAGGGCTTTCCCTGAACCAGTAAGACTTATTGACGGTAAATATGAAGTAAAATCATCTGGAGGCTATCCTCTCAGTGTTGTCATATATTCTCAGGATAAGATAGCTATCGGAGATTTGAATGGTGACGGGAAAAAAGACGGCGCTGTAATTCTCGTTTATTCAACAGGCGGAAGCGGCTCTTTCAGAGTTCTTGAGGCAGTGGTAAACCGGAAGGGGAAAACAGTTAATGTTGCTTCCATCGAGCTGGGAGACAGGGTTGTAGTGCAAAGTATTTCAATAGCTTCAGGAGAGATTATTATTAAAATGATTGCTCATGGGCCCGATGATGGGGCCAGTAATCCTACTGTCAGGAAAACGGTAAGATACAGGCTTAACGGCGAGGAATTAGTAGAACAGTAACTGCAATAATAGAAATCAAAATTACTGTGGTAAGCATAAATAATACATATGATAAAAAAAACGCTATTTAACTTGACAGATCTTTTTTTATATGATAATATCTACTAAGTTCTTAGTACTAACTAATTAAAGATAAAAAAAGGGGATAAAACCATTAATAAAAATAATTATTTACACCTGGGAGATCTGGAATTACAGATCATGAATATTATCTGGGATAAAGACAGGCCATGTTCCGTAAGTGAAATACATGAAACTCTTTATCCTGAAAATAAAAGGGCCTATACTACCATTATGACAATAATGGGTAATCTCTACAAAAAAGGGGTTCTTGAAAGAAAAAAAGAAGGGAATGCCTATCTTTACTTTCCTGTAAAAAAAAGAGAAGAACTGGCCGTAGGATTTATAAATAAAATAACAAAAGGGTTTTTCAAAAATAATATTGCAGAATTTTTCAGTTGTTTTCTTAAATCAAAAGAACCTTTAAGTGAGCATGAAATAGAGGAACTTAAAAAGAAAGTAGAACATTATGAGGAAGAGCTAAAAGATAAATTTTGACTATTTTGCATAAATTATTCAGATAAATTGCTTTTTCGTAATATTTATCTAATGAAATTTCCTATACTTTAAAATTACAAAGAAAGTTTCCGGAGAAAAAAATGGCGGATTTTCTGATTATATTGTTCAAAAAAATTGTTTATATGAATTTAAATCTCCTGTTTGCTACTGGATTTGCATATATAATAGCCGGCCGTATAAAAAATCCCGGTATAAAATATATGATATGGTCAATGGTAATAGTACACTTTATATATGATTTACTCTGTTACAATCCTGCATGTACCGTGTTAAATAAACTCCCTGAACATGGATATCTGACAATAGGGGCAGGATGGTCTGTTAATACTATGAAGATAATAAGAGCTTCATTAAGTGATACCTGTTACAGAGAGATAACCTGCGGAGATATAGCAGCTTCCAAATTAGGCGTAGAGAAAACTGTTTATATAAGTTTTTTTATTCTTTTATCCGGTATTTATCTGATAATTAATAATCTTATTAAATATATTATATTCAGGAAAAAACTTTTAGAAACATTTACCGAAAATACAGATGACAGTCATATAAGATTCAGTGATTATATAAATACACCGCTTGTATTCGGGTTAATAAAACCTGTTATTGTATTACCGCTGTCTCTTAAATGTCACTGTAATGAAGAAGAATTAGAGGCTATTATAAATCATGAAAAAGCTCATATAAAACGAAAAGACCATATTATTTTTACACTTTTACAGATGATAAAATCACTGTTCATCTTTGTATTCCCTCTCGGCATAGCAATAAAAAAACTGGAAGAAACAGAAGAATATATATGTGACAGAATGGCCGTAGAAAATATAAAAGAGAGGAAATCTATAGCCAGTGCCATGTTGAAACTGGTTACATTTCAGAACCGTGTGCAGAAAATTGCTTATGACTGTCCGTCATTTGCCAGGAATAAAAAAATTATAGAAGGAAGACTGAAGAATATTTATTCAACAGAATATAAAAAAAGTTTCTTATCTTATTTGAACTGTGCAATAATATATGCTTTGAGTTTTTTATTTCTGTTCGGATTCAGTATATTTTAATCACTTATAAGAATTTATTAAGCAATTAATTTTTTTTAAATCAAATTACTAAGCTCTTAGTAGACCATAAAAAAGGAGGTGCTTATTTTTTAGTAAAAAATACTAAGTAATTAGTAGAATATTAAGGAGGAATATGTAAAATGTTATGCAAAAAATTATTCACTATGTTTCTGGTATGTTTGATGTTTACGGCACTTGCCACATTCGGTAGCTGTGAGGAAATCTCTCCTCCTTCCGATGCAAAAATCATGGATTTAAGCACTGTTTCAGGAGAAGATCTGGCAGGTCTTTCAAAAGATCCGTCTGCAGTCGGGAAAATGATATTTTATGCACCGAAGGATTATGAAATGACCGTCAATTTAGCGATATCAGGCACAGTAGCTTCATTGCAGGATAATGAGAAACCTGTAAAAATAAAATTCCATATACCTGTATATGTTTATTTTCCGTCCTGCGGAGATCCTGTTTTTTCAACGGACGGTAAGAAATGGGAAACAGGAGATAAACTCTTTTCCGGCTCTATTTCCTGCGGTTTTGCCGGAGATAAAGAAAAAAATGACGGAAAAATCACATCCAATTTCTCTTTTGAGATTAATCTGAGATCTGAAGGTAAGAATTGAGCAATAATATAGTTCACCTGGAAGCTTTTTTATTTCAAAGAACGGCTTCCGGGTGAACATGTCCTGCTATATACGTTATCTGCAGAGGCAACCCCCTGTGGTTGGCTCCGTAGCAACAAAACGCTATTATGTGACCTGTTATACGGTTATAAAAGCATAAATTGACCGAAAAGGGGGACTGTGCCGGTGGTAATTTCAATAAGAAAACCTGAAAAATCTATTTTATCTACAGCCATACTGAGTTCTTTAATATTTATCTCTTCCCTGTTTCCTGCTTACGGAGAGACAGAGAACACAGGCAATCAGGTCGAAATAATGGAAGAGACACAAAAAAAATCAGAAGGTATAGTTCTGGAAAATTCTGTCAATAAATCAGAAGTTCCTTTGCCGGACGTGACGTCTACACCTGAACCTTCAGTATCGATAAAAGAAAAAAGTCCTTTTATGAGAGATAAAGTAATAGAGGTGGAGATACAGGGAAATAGATATATACCGTCAGAAGAAATTGTTTCATCTATTATTACAGGGCCGGGAGAGATTATAAATACAGACGATTTACAGAAAGATCTTCAGAGTATTTTTGATACGGGATATTTTACCGATGTAAAATTTGACCCTGAAATAACAGAAGACGGAATAAAGGTAATTTTCCGGGTCATTGAAAATCCTGTAGTAAAAAAAATTGATTTTAAAGGTAATGAACTGATTTCATCAGAAGAGCTTTCAAATCTCATAAAAACCGTACCGGGACAGGTATTTAATTCCAATGTCTTTGAAAAAGACTTGAAAAGCATAAATGATTATTACGGACAGTACCTGGGTATGGCAGGTATTGCCACTCACATAACAGATGTTTCAACGCCTGAACCGGGGGTTTTTCTTATAACCATTTCAGAAGGCATGAAAGTTACTGCAATTGATTTTTCCGGCAATAATACCATTTCCTCGGAAGACCTGAGACATGTACTGTCTACAAAAACCGGAGAATATCTGAATGTGCTTGCAGTAAACAGAGACCTGAGCGCAATTTCTGACTTATATGACGAAAAATTTCTCGTGCTGGATCAGCCTCTTGATATAGAGACTTCTCCGGAAGGTGTTATAACATATATCATTACGGAAGCAAGAGTGGAAAAATTTGTTGTTTCAGGAAACAGTAAAACAAAAGATGAAGTAATATTAAGGGAATTAAGACATATTAAAGAAGGAGACGTAATAAACAAAAAACTTCTGTCGGAAGACATTCAAAAAATCAATAATCTTCAAATTTTTGACGAAGTAAATGTAATACCAAAACCTTCAGGGAAACCGGGATATTTTATACTGGATATCAATGTTAAAGAAGGAAGAACGGCTCTTGCGAGTGCAGGTCTTGGTTTTGGCACAGGTGGCGGCAATGATGGCGTATCAGGCAGTATAATGCTTTCAGAAAAAAATCTTTTCGGCACAGGTAAAAATCTTCAGGTAACACTGGAAAGAGGCGGCCTGGTAAGTAACTACGGTGTGACTTATTCCGAGCCATATCTGACAGATAAGAGAACGTCCCTATGGGTAAATATCTTTCACAGTGTTTATGAACAGCAGAGACAGCCTGTTTATAATGTGCCGGGACAGAATTATGCATTGTTTACCGATAAGAGAACAGGAGGTTCTGTTACTGTCGGCCAGCCTGTTACAGATGAATTCACTCTTTACGGTACGACAAAAATCAGCACAGTCGCTACATTTGCAACGCCGGACAAAAACAATCCCGTTCTAGCAAGAAATACCGGCACCGGTGACATAAGGAGTCTTGTATTTTCAGGTATTTATGACAGCAGAGACAATTATGCCGATCCTCATGTCGGTATGTTCACCAATTTTTCTCTCGAACATGCCGGCTGGCTGGGAGGAGATTTTAATTTCAGCAAGTACAGTTTTGACACGAGAAAATATATTCCCATGGGAGAACATACGCTGGCCTTCAGGTTTCTCGGAGGAACCAGTTCAGGCGATATTCCCCTTTCCGACCAGTTCTACCTGGGCGGTAATGATACACTGAGAGGCTATGAACAGGGAGAATTTCTGGGGAACAGGGTATGTTTATTTCAGGCTGAATACCGCTTTCCCATATTGAAGAGTAAGGTACTTCAGGGTGCACTTTTTTTTGACGCAGGAAATGCCTCAAGATGGGATTCCGTAGAAGGACTTTTTAATAATATAAAAAGTGATGAAGGTATCGGCGTAAGAATCTGTGTTCCTATCATAGGAACAGTAAGACTGGATTACGCAATCAAAAATAACGGAGGGCAGGCCCGTCCTGTCATCGGCATAGGACAGACTTTTTAGAACAGATAAATAGTGAATATCCTAACTATTTACCTGGCTTATATATGCCAGAACAGAGTTCATTTAAAGTGTGTTCATCCAGAAAACCCTCTGCTGCTCCATGACATCCTATTTTATAAGAAGCAAAAACAACTGCTTTCTTTATAGCTTCATAGGGGTCGCCTGTTTTATTGTAAAAATGAACAAAGGATGAAAAAACGGCATCTCCTGCGCCTATTGTATTTACGACATTTCTTGTATAAACTGCAGGTATTCTTTCTATAAAATTATCTTTCCTGACAGACAGAAGAACTCCGTCTCTTCCGAGTCCTACGGCTATAATTTCAGTGCCGTAAACATTTAATAATTCCTTAACCCATTCTACAGGATGACATGGAAGGCCTTCATCACTCATGAAAAGAATATCTGCATATCTCATAAAATCCTGATTATATTCATCATAAAGATTTGAAATTACATGAACATCTGTAGCTATCAATTTATTCATTTCTTTCGCTTTTCTTAAAAATGGTCGTGAAAAATTAATATTACAGAGAACCGACAGTGAGCAATCTTTTATTGCCTCTAAAAAAAGCTCTTCCGGATATATCTGTTCCTGTATATCCTTGAGGTCCACATTAATCTGACGTTTTCCGTCTTTATCGAATAAAATAACAGACTGGGCAGTTTTATCAATTAACTGAATGACATAATAGCCGGGAATATTATCTATGTCAAGAGTTTTTTTCACAAGCTCTCCTGCCAGATCTCTACCGATAATAGACAGAAAATTTATATTATTACCAAGAACAGTGAGGGCTTTAGCCACATTGTATCCGACAGCCGATACAGTACTGTTTACACCGAAAAAAGGATATCTTACAGGGAAATATGGTACGGGAAAACCATCTATCTGTAATGTAGTTTCTATATTTATAAGTCCCGATACGAGTATATTGTTCAATCCATTCACCTCAATAATTTTATACCAACAGACATGACCGGAGCGGTCACAACCAGATATGAAAATCAACGGTCAGTGAAGTGACAAACTTCATCTTTTTCATATAAAATTGCTTTAATTAAACTGAATAATTTGAATAATAAGTAAATACCGTCTGCCTGCCTGATGCTCCTCCGAAAAAAATCTAAACTGGAACGTTTATAACAGTTACAGCTTATATCATGCTACTTTACATTATAATTCAATAAAATATACCTGTGCTGCCGTGATATTTTTTTCTCCGG
>JAKPQU010000510.1 GCA_029555925.1 Bacillota bacterium | reverse complement strand
CTGGCTTGTAATAAGCGTTTCCTTCAGTGCATTTATAACCCTGCTCGATGATTATATTCTCAGCATTTCACTCCCTACTATTTCTTCCTATTTTAACGTAAGCACAGGTACTGTTACATGGCTGCTCCTGACCTATCTTTTAATCATGAGTAGCACCCTTCTTATATTCGGGAAAGTGGGGGATAAAATTGGTTTAAAGAAAATTTTTATCGCAGGCTATATATTTTTTACAGCAGGGAGCCTTCTCTGCGGCATTTCCATTAATATTTATATGCTCATATTATCCCGTGTTATTCAGGGACTCGGAGGAGCGATGTTATTTGTTACAGGCTTTGCTATTATGTCAAAATTTTTGCCGCCGAATATTATGGGATGGGCTTTCAGCATGATTTCAGCTTTCTCTGCAGCAGGTGTTACGATAGGTTCTCCCCTGGGAGGTTTTATAACTGCCTGGCTGAACTGGAGATGGATATTTTTTGTAAATGTTCCTGTCTGTCTGCTCGCCATTATTATTTCCTGGAAAGTAATACCTGATGAAGGGAAAAAAATATCTTCCCACTTCCTGTATGACTTTGATATATTTGGAGCTTTTCTGAGTTTTTTATCTCCTTTTTTATTGCTCTATGGACTTAACAGGGGAGGTGAGATGGGATGGACATCTTCTACAATTATAGCATGTCTTGTTGTTTCGGTAATTTTATTTATAATTTTTATCTTATGGGAAAAAAGAGTAAAAGAACCTCTGATGGATCTGGCTATTTTTAAAATAAAATCTTTTTCTTCTGCCATTATATCCACTTTCCTGGCCGTTATGTCACGGTCAGGCCATATGATTCTCATACCTTTTTATATGCAGTTAATAAAAGGTCTTACACCTGAAAAAGCAGGAACAGTTTTGATTGTATTTTCCTGTGTATACACTGTTTCATCCCTTATAAGCGGCAGACTGGCCGATAGAGTAAATCCTTTTTATCTTTACTCCTCTGCCATGATACTGGCAGGTGCTTCATGTATTACCTTCTGTTTTACCCTTGACAGTCCCGGTCTTTTAAATCTCTTTGTTTTCCTCATATGGTTTGCCGTAGCACTCGGCATGTTTATGTCACCAAATAATAAATATGTTATGAGCCTTATTCCTCCGGAGAAAAAAGGCAGCGCTTCCGGGATTTTTAATACAGTAAGCAGTCTGGCTCTTGTTATGGGAGTATGTATTTTAGAAGCAGTTTTTTCTTCTTCTCTTCCCGGAAATATTTCATCTGCAAGCCTCCACCGTGCCAGTGTTTCTGCTGACATGTTATTGAGAGGCTTTTTTAATGCCTATCTTATGGCAGGATTCTTCTGTTTCTCTTCATGTTTTATATCTTTAATAAGAAGATGGAAAAGTGGGCAGTGAACGGAAAAAATATTCTTTATACCGGTCAGGCAAAACGAAGAATTTATAATGGCAGTTGTTCTCTATCGCTCTTTATTATTTCTAATAATTTTTTTGCTTTTTCCGTATAAAGTTTTATACTGTTGAAATCAGGAATGGTAAGAGTTTTTTGCATTAAAATACTATCGTTTTTAAACCATGCCGGTATATAACCTCCTAAAAAATAACCTTTTTTTCTGAGTTTTTCTATTATTCTGCCTGCCCACGGTTGTTCCAGATTAATAAAAAATTGAAATATAAGGGTATTAATATCTCTTCCCTTTTGTTCTAGCTCTTCTATAATCATATCAAAATCGCTGCCTCCCATGATAACATTAACCCTTCCCACAGAGGCATAGGGGAAGAAATTAACAGATATGTTGCTTTTTATATCACATGGGATTGGCTCTGTTGAATAGGTAATGGTTCTTTGAATATTTAGATCCTTCAATATATAATCTATTTCTTTTCTGTAAATAGAAGGAATAAATACTTCCTGTTTACTGTCATTATAAGGGCGAAGTTGTATGATACATGATACTCTTCCAGAAGCACTCTGTTCTTTTGTATAAGTTTCCTGAGGCATGACATCAATTTCAATTGCCACATCAGTTGTGCCGCTCCGGGATGCAATCTTCTGCGAAATAATATGGTTACATACTGATTCGCCATAAATACCATCAATAGTTAATCGTGGTATAAGTATATCAAAAATATATCTGTTAATTTTATAAATAGCAAAAGTTTTTCTATAGGATGGTAATACCAGATATTGACCTCCTTCATAAAGCTCCTGGTTGGGAGGAGAACTTCGATACATGGCTCCATGAGCTATAATATCTCCTTTTTGGGTCCTGGCTACAATAGAATAAATATTTCCTTTTTGATTTTCTTCTATTATTTTTTCTGGCATATAATATGTTTCTATAGGATAGGATGGCCCGTATACTTTATAGAAAAGATGGGCAATCCCTGTGGCATCTTCAGATCTGAACAGGTCTATTTCAAAAGACTGTCCGTCTTCTACAGTAATATCATAATTGATTTTCATTATTTCTAGTCTCCTCAAATTTATTTATATATAAAGAGGCGGAGCATTAAATTACCTGATATATTTCTTCTGTATTCTGCACTGGCTCTTATATCATCCACAGGTATGACAGTTTTTTTTGCCATTTCCGATGCCGCCTTCAGGTTTTCTATTGACAGAAATTTATTCTTTAATTTTTCATCTATTTCAGATGATCTTATAACTGTTGGCCCCACACTGCCCCAGGCGAATCTGGATTTTTCGATTATTCCGCTGTTATTAATTTTTAAGAGAGCTGCAAAACTTGCAATTGAAATAGAAATAGATTTTCTCTGACCTATTTTCTCAAAATGATGAATATTAAAGTCAGACGGTTTTTTTATGACTATGCCTGTAAGGATTTCTCCGTCCTTTAAAGATGTCTTACCGGAGCCTTTTATAAAATCTTCAACAGGAATTTTTCTTGTTGAATGTTCCGATATTAATTCAAGTTCTGTATCAAAGAGATAAAGAGGGGGAAGACAGTCTCCGGCAGGGGAGGCATTACAGATATTCCCTCCTATGGTTGCCATGTTTCTTATATTATGCCCTCCCATTTCACTCATTGCCTTTACGAGTAATGGCACTTCTTTTTTTATAATGGGATTACAGATAATCTGATTGATAGTCGTGCCGGCCCCGATCCATATATATTCATTGCAGTCTTTTATTCCTTTAAGTTTTTCAATGTTTTCTATAAATATTAATGTATTTTCCGTATATCTTTTTTCTGCCAGAAGATCAGTTCCTCCTGCACAAATCAATGGAGACGGCTCTTCTTTTAAAATTTTCCATAGTTCTTCTAAATTTTTCGGCATAAATATTTTTTTTATGATTTTTTCCCTGTAAATATGTGATGTGTGACGTCTGGTTTTACCACTCTCTGATGCCTGCTCACCTGTAACCGGTAACTGCTCACTGCTCACTGCTTCTATGGCATCTACAATCTTTTGATAACCTGTACATCTACAAAGATTTCCGCTTATACCTTTCCTTATTTCTTCTCTTGAAGGTTCTGGATTTTTTTTGAGTATATCCATAGCCGTAAGAACCATCCCAGGTGTGCAGAAACCGCATTGAATTGCTCCGTATTTAATGAAAGCTTCCTGGAGGGGATGAAATGCTTCATTTTGAGACAATCCTTCTATGGTAATAATATTTTTTCCGTCAATCTGAGGGGCTAACATAAGACATGAAAGGCGTGTTTCATTATCTACAAGAATGGTGCAAGCAGAACATTCGCCTGCACCACATCCTTCTTTTGTGCCGGTAAAACCCAGATCTTCTCTTATTATATCTATTACCCTTCTGTGGGCAGGCACATCTATTTCAGTGTTTTTCCCGTTTATTATAAAAGATATGTTCATATGATGTCTTTCTTCGCTAAAATTCTCTGGCCTGTAAACGGTGCTTCTGTCATATGAATACCACAGGCATCATATATGGCATTGCTTACAGCGGGAAGGGGGGCATTTATGCCTACTTCTCCAATGCCTTTCATTCCGAAAGGGCCTGTTTCTTCCTCTATCTTTACAGGAATTGAAATTATGTCCGGAACATCCATAGCCCCAGGTATTATGTATGTAGCAAGGTTGTCTGTCAGAACATGTCCGTCTTTAATAACGAAATCTTCCATTATGGCATAGCCCAGGCCCTGTGTGACAGAGCCCTGAACCTGTTGATCATATGTAACTGGATTTATCACATGCCCTCCGTCTGTTACGGCAAGATATTTTTTTATTTCTATCTGTCCTGTAAGTTCATCTATTTCTATATATACAAGATGAGCGCCATAGGAAAATATTATATGGGGAAACCCGAACATAAGTCCTTCCGAAGAATAGGGAACTTCTTTACATACAGGTGCAACATAGTGATTTATAGAGATTCGTTCGAAATCTTTCATATATATTCCGAGTTTTTCCAGAGCAATTTCTCTTCCGTTCTGTTCATTAACAACTTTACCCGGTATTAATCTGAGATTCTCATCATTATCTGTAAAGAGAAAAAGACCTGCCCTGTTTATAATTCTTTCTTTTAAATGTTCACAGGCTTTTATGAGAGCATTACCGTATGTATATGTGGTACGGCCTGCCGAAGCAGACCCTGAAGGATGGGTAATTGATGTGTCAGGCTGTATGAGTTCCATGTCTTCGACATTTTGTGAGAGGATTTCTGCTGCTATTTGAAGAAATGTCGGAGAATTTCCCTGGCCCATATCCGAAACACCGTTATATACTCTGATTTTACCTTTTTCTGTAAGTTCTACCTTTGCTATGGCGCTGTCTCTTACATTTTTTCCGTAACCTGCGGCATTGAATACAGCTGCCAGTCCTGTTCCTCTCTGTTTGAAAACTGGCGTATCTTTTTTCCATTTTTCTTTTTCTTTCCACATGGAATGATTTTTTATTACTTCAAGACATTCCGCTATACCGGTAGAGCCGGTCATAGTTACTCCGGAACAATTTTTATCTCCTTTTTTAAGAGCATGTTCCAGGCGGAATTCCAGACGATCTATAGAGAGTTTTTCTGCCATTCTGTTCATCATAGCTTCAAAAGCAAAACTTACCTGTGCCACACCGAAGGCTCTCATGGCACCTGCCACAGGATTATTTGTATAAACACACCATCCTTCAATAAGTGTATTGGGGATTTTATAAGGTCCTCCGGCATGTTCCATGGCAAGCTCTAAAACTTCTCCTCCCAGATGAGCATAGGCACCTGTGTCAAAATAAAGACGACAGTGGAGGCTATAAAGGGTTTTGTCTTTTGCTCCAAGCTTATAGTGCATTGTTGCCCTGTGCCGTTTGTACCCTCCAAGAAAACTTTCTTCTCTGTCCCACACCATTTTTACAGGTCTTCCTCCCGAGCTAAGTGCTGCAAGAGCAAGCAGACATTGTACTGTTGAACCGTCTTTCCCTCCGAAACCTCCTCCGAGACAGGGGCTTATGATGCGGATTTTTTCTACCTGAAGTCCGAGTGCATGGGCAATTTCAAATCTGTCTCTGAAAGGTGCCTGGGTGGATACGGTCATAACAATAGTTCCGTCTTTTTCCTGACAGGCCACTCCATTTTCCGTCTCCAGAAAACCGTGAGCCTGTACGGGCGTTCTGAAGGTTTCCTCTATGATTACATCGCATTCTTTAAAAGAATCTTCAGCATCTCCTGTTTTTATGGTTCCATGAACAAGTATGTTTCCGTTTTTGTTTTCTTCATGAACACATGGTGCATCAGGTTTCATAGCCTGTTCCGTATCAAATACTGCCTCTAAAGGTTCAATATTGATTTTTATTACTTCAAGAGCCTCTTTGAGTATGTCTTTATTTTCTGCCAGTACAAGAGCTACAGGATCACCCGAGTATCGAACTTTACTGTCTGCAATAACGGGCATATCTTTATGAATAATTCCCTGTCTGTTTGTCCCGGCAACATCTTTACCTGTAAGTATTTTGACGACACCGGGTATTTTTTCTGCACATGATACATCAATATGTTTTATTTTTCCATGTGGAATTCCCGACCGTTTAACTCCTGCCCATAACATATGTTCCATATAGCAGTCTATGGCAAATTTTTCTTCCCCCGTTACTTTAGTTCTGGCATCAAATCTGGGTATGTCAGTTCCAATAATGTTTTTCAATGATTTACTCCTTTAACCGGTCACTGATAACTGGTAACTGCTCACTGTCAGAGTATCTTCTTTAAAGCTTCGACAAACATTTCCATTACAGGCATGTGTGAAATACTTACCCTTATATAATTGGGTAATCTAAAGCCTGACATGCTTCTTATCATTATACCATGATACATAAGTTTTTTATAAGCCAGCGTATCACTCATGGGGAGACGGATAAGCATAAAATTACCTTCTCCATTTGTATGAAACAGGCCGAGTTTATTTATTTCCTTATGGAGAAATTCTTTTCCTTCTCTTACCATTTTTCTGGTTTTTTCTATATGTTCTCTGTCATTGTCAAGGGCTGCTGCTGCTGCAATCTGTCCGACTGTATTGACTGAATAGGTAATATAGGTTTTTCTTATAATATCAACTACATCCATGTTGCCGATTAGATAACCGATACGAAGACCTGCAAGACCGTACATCTTGGAGAAAGTCCTTATAATTATCAGATTTGGATAATCCTTTATTAATTTAATACCATCGGGATAGTCTTCCTGTTCTACGAATTCACAGTATGCCTCGTCTACAATTACTATCTGTCTTTCATTGATATTATTTAAAAAATTACGAAGTTTTGATTCTGTCCAGTAGGTACCTGTAGGGTTGTTGGGATTACAGATAGAAATAATTTTAGTTTTTTCGTTAATTGTTTTTACTATGCCATTATCATCAAAAGTGAAATCTTTCAGAGGTATAAGCTTTGCTTCTATACCTGAAAATTTTGCAACCCATTCATAAACGGCAAATGTCTTATCTGCTGTGATTATATTATCACCGGTGGAGCAGAAGGCTTTTATAATAGAAGTAATTATTTCATTCGCTCCGTTCCCTGTCATTATCTGTGCCATATGTAATCCGTACCTGTGTGCCAGTTTTTTTCTCAGATAAAAGCTGTCTCCGCTGGGATAAATGGAAGTTTCAAAGGGAGAAAATCCGGCTATTGCTTCACAGGCAGAAGGAGGAGGACCGAGATGATTTTCATTGTTATTCAGACGGAAAAGCCTGGCAATACCATATAATTTCTTCAGTTCTTCATCTGGTTTACTCGGTATATATGGTTCGAAATTGCGTAAATACTGGGGAACAAGTCTGTTAAATAGTTTCATATTGAAAGACCACCAGATCTGATTTCCCGCCACATGGGAGAAGTAACCTGGGACTGAAGTTATGTTTTACTAAATGAGATGTAATTTCTACCTGCCAGGAGTAGCCGAGATCAATAAAGAAAAAGATATTATTTATATGTTCTTTCAGAAAAATTTGTATATGATTGATAAGGTTTTTCTCTATATCCAGTCCCGGCCATACAGGGTACATGTAAACTTCACTGCTCTCTCTGTCTATTTCCGAAGAAAAAACCGAACAGTCCGGTTTACGTTCACCTGTATTACTGACATGTTCCATATACCTTGCCAGAAACAGATGTTTATATTCTCCTTTAACAAATGTTTCTATCTCGGGATTTATCCATATATGCCCCCCCGGATCTTCTTTGATTTCCCTGTAGAATGCAGGAACTGTCACAGGATTCTGTGGTTTATTGTATAATGTTATAGTTTTCAGGGATTCAAAGTAATTTACCGGCAGGTGGGTAGTTCCGTAAAGGGTAAAAATGCCTGTAAATTCAGTTCTTGCAAGGCTGTTGATACATGTGTTTAACAGTTCTTCACATATGCCTGAAGGCTCCGGAATATTAAATACATAGGGGCCAAAGGTTTGAGCTGTTTTTTGACTCATTGCGCTCCACAGAAAGCCTCCTGCCACCCTTTCATATTTATCCAGAACTACATATATATTATATATGCCCTGTGACATCATGTCTGCTATCTTTCCCGGGTAATAGAAGTTTTTTGGATAAAGATAAGCAGGATAGTATTTTATAATTTTATAGAGTAACATGTTAACCTGTTCCTGTGATGCCTCTTTAATTACAAAATCTCCTTCCAGAGCGTCATCGCCGTTTATGACTATATCTTTTATATGAGGATATGTCCTGTCTTTGTAAAGAGTGAGCACAAGGTTTCCATGATTGTCATTTTTGATTTGAAATCTGTCTACGGAACGGGAAGCAATAAAAACTCCCATTTCTTCAATGTCATTTTTATTATCAGGGGAAATTTTTGAAGTTATATTGAACATTTTTAGGTTTAATTCATTAACAGGAAAAATGAATTCGAGCTTTACAGAGTATGTTATGTCTGTACATCTTATGTTTATAATATCGTCAGTGTTTCGACATAAATATGTAAAGAGTTCGTCTGTAGCAAGGACAAGTTGAAATTTCTCCTTTTCACCGAGACGAAAGGTTTCAGCGGATTTTTCTGCAAAAGAAATAACAACAGGTAAAAAATCCTGATTTATGGGTACATTTATATTGATAGTCCTGTAATTATTTATAATTGTATCTATTAACATATTAATTAGAGTGAAAAGTGTCCTGTTTTTTCACTATTCACTTCTTCTTCCTTATAGTTTAATTATGAAACTGACTATAATATAAAAATTTTATCTTTTTTCGAACCATATGTCAATAATGACGTATTAAGTTATGAGAATAATTATTTTTATATAAAAAATGGCGGCTGATGAACTATGAAGAAGTCTATTCTTATGATTACACCTGAGAGTAAAGAGATTTATAATTTCAGGAAAAATCAGTTTAATAATTTCATTCAGATTACTATGCCCTATCTTGCAGGATTTATCGATGAATCGTGCTATGACATTACTCTGATTGACGATATAATCAGAAGATACCGTGGGAGAAACATTTTGACCTTGTTGCCATAACAGTTTAATGTTAAACCTGGGATATAAATTATCTCTTTCATAAGGTGAGGAGAGAATGGTGAGTTCCGGTAACTCACCATTCTCTCCTCAAGTTTTACCGGCAGACTGCATCCTTTTACTTCTTTACTGTTCCCATTTCTTTCATAGCATTTTCTTTGCCCTGTACAGCAGACGGATTGTTTGGTTCTATAGTCAGAACTTTATCATATACTGCCACAGCCTCCTGATATTTCTTAAGGCTTACAAGGCCCATAGCTTTACTCAGCAGAACCGTTACATTATCAGGAATTTTTTCCAACATTTTATCGAAACATTGAACGGATTCTTCGAATTTACCTGCCAGATATAAAGCATTTCCTTTACCTGCCATTGCATTTAAATCTTCCGGATCAAGTTCCAGTATTTTATCAGAACATTTAATAGCTTCATCATATTTTTTTAGAGCGATTAATGTAAGATTTTTATATTTCCAGGCATTTATATATTTTGGATCACTTTCCAGTGCTTTATCATAATATTTAAGGGCTTCTTCAGATTTACCTTCTATGGATAAATTTTTGGCCCTGTTACACCATGCTCTGGTATAATTTTTATCAATTTCTACTGCTCTGTCAAAACATTTGCTGGATTCAGCATATTTTTTTTCAAAGGCTAACATGATACCCTTGCAGTTCAGGGCTTCCACATTTTTAGGGTTACTTTTTAACACCTTATCACTGCATTCCTGAACTTCTCTGAATTTACCTAATTGATAGAGAAGGGTGTATTCGTTTTCCAGAACATTATCAAAACATTTTATAGCTTCTTCATATTTGCCCTGTTGATAAAAAACATCACCTTTCCCCACCCAGTTAATCATTTCTTTCGGATCAATCTCTATTGCTTTATCAAAGCATTTAATGGCTTCATCGGTTTTGTTTGTTGATATGAGGGCAATTCCTTTATATTTCCAGGGTTCCATATTTTTGGGATCAATTTCTATTGCTTTATCATAATTTTTAATTGCTTCATCATATTTTTGCTGGGCCTGGAAAATGTTTCCTTTATTACACCAGGCTTTTACATTTTTCTGATCAATTTCCAGTGCTTTATCTACAGATTTATTTGCTTCATCGAATTTTCCCTGAATATACAAAACAAAGCCTTTGTTATTCCAGGCATCTCCATAATCAGGTTTAATCTCTATTGCTTTATCCAGACAGGCAAGTCCTTCGTCGAATTTACCCTCAATTCCGAGAATATAACCTTTATTACTCAGAGCTTCCACACATTTCGGATCACTTTCCAGTGCTTTGTTATAATAAGTCAGGGCTTCCTGCCAGCTTTTCTTCTCCATAGCTTCATTCCCTTTTTTCAGGTTTTCCGTATTATCAGCGCAGGATGTGATAAATATTAACATGAATAAAAATACAGTTATTACAAGTGGTTTTATCATAAATAAAAATCCTTTCCTTTTTTTAGTTTATCTTTTGAGAAAATTTGCTCCTTTCTATTATCTTATAATATTTTATATTTACTTTCATAACAATTCATAACTAATGAGTGAATAGTGAGTACCGAGTAGTGAGTGGAAAAGTCCATTTCTACTCACTACTCACCATTCACTATTCACTAAATTCTAATAAGTTATGAAATACACTATAACATATTTAAAAACAAAATTCTCATTTTTTTAAAAAAAGTTTTAAATATTCACTGTACCCTTCAGAAGACAGCTCTTCTACCGGAATAAATCTGATAGATGCAGAATTAATACAATATCGAAGGCCTGTGGGGCCGGGGCCGTCATTGAATACATGACCAAGGTGGGAATCCCCCTTTTTACTTCTTACCTCTGTCCTGACCATACCATAACCGGTATCAGTCTTTTCTTCTATAATGTCTGTCGAAACCGGTTTTGTAAAGCTCGGCCACCCGCATTCGGAATCGAATTTGTCAAGAGAAGTAAACAGAGGTTCCCCCGTTACAATATCTACATAAATGCCTTCTTTTTTATTATCCCAGTACTCATTTTTAAAAGGAGGTTCTGTACCATTTTCCTGAGTTACACTGTACTGAATCGGTGTCAATCTCTTCTTTAACTCTTCCTGAGAAGGTTTTTTATAGTCTCTCCCATCTGAATGTTTCTTCTCTTTCCATATGTTTTCCAGATATCTATCTCTCCCTGAACCATACCTGTATGTTTTATATCTGACAGGACATTTTTTATAATAATCCTGATGATAATCTTCTGCCTTATAAAATGTTGTCCATGCCAGAATTTCCGTTACTACAGGTTTATTGTAAATCCCTGATCTTTCAAGTTCTTCCTTTGATTTTTCCGCCTTTTTTTTCTGATCTTCACTGTGGTAAAATATGGCAGTATGATACTGGGAACCTCTGTCTGCAAACTGGCCGCCACTATCTGTAGGGTCAATCTGCCTCCAGAAAACTTGAAGTAATTGTTCATAAGTTATTTTTGACGGATCATACGTTATCTGAACTGCTTCATAATGACCTGTTGTTCCCGTGCATACATCTTCATAGGAAGGATTTTCTGTTTTGCCGCCCGTGTATCCTGCAATTACTTCCGTAACGCCGTCAAGCTCTTCAAAAGATCCTTCAAGACACCAGAAACATCCTCCTGCAAAGGTAGCTTTTTCGAGGATTTTATCGGTATGTCCCGGTATGTCAGCCTTTACTGTCTTACATCCCAGTAATACTATAGGAATAACCATTAGAACAGCTATTATTATTTCTGTCATAATAAACACCTCTTTCTTAAAACGTGATGCGTGACGCGTGACGCGTGACGCGAGGAGTGCCATAAATATGTTACTATATATAGAATTTGGAAAATTTTAAGATTTCCTTTGAGATACATAAAATTTTTTGTATAATAGAATTTATATATAGAGAAAGGAATAGATTATAGTTAAGTTTATAATTATCTATGAATATTTGTAATGCGTAAAGCGTAATGAGTGATGCGCAGGAATTAAACCCGTCACGCGTGACGCGCAATGTCATTAAGTACCGTAACAGGTAAAAGGGTATCCATAAAAAGCTTCTGACTGGCAGGCTCTGGAGAAGAAAAATTAGTTTTTTCTATAGTATTAAAAATTAAATAAGGGCTAATTTATTGTCTGTAAAACAAATTAAATAAGGCAA
>JAKPQU010000630.1 GCA_029555925.1 Bacillota bacterium | reverse complement strand
GTGAAGAGTGAAGAGTGAAGAGTGAAGAGAATAACTCCTACCAATCAATTCTTACCCTTATTCTTTCACCTCTTTATATAGCTATATAATGTGCTTCTGACAGGGGGACAGGTAACGGTTCGCCGTCTTCTTCCATTCCTTTGAGATGCATTTCGAGAGCTTTTTTAAGATTTTCCGTAACTTCCGGGATTGTTTTCCCTGTAGCGATACAACCCGGTACATCAGGTATATATGCTGAAAAGTTATTTGTAGATTGTTCTATTATGGCTAAATATTTCATTTTTTTCAACCCCTTCTGGTTTTTGATTTTATTCCTGACTGTTTCAGTATACTGTTAAGTGTTCCAGTTGGAATATCATCACCAGGATGGCCGGCTATTGTAACACGACTTTTTTTACTGGCATGTTTATATTGTCTGTGACTTCCTTCCTGTGTTACTTTATACCATCCATCTTCTTCTATTAATTTTATTATATCACGTATTTTCATAAATTATCCTGTTTTTTTAGATCGTAGATTTTCTTTTTTGTCTTTCCTATTGCTTTTGCTACCTGAATTTCTTTCGGACATACTTCAGTGCATTTTCCGTGGCCTTTACATCCATGTGCTCCTTCTGTGGTGTCAAGCATGGCAATTCTTTCCTTATATCCTCTGTCTCTCGAATCGAAGAGATACCGGAAAGATCTCAATATGGCTGCAGGTCCGCTGAAGTTTTCACTGTTTTCTGTCACAGGACATGATGCGGTGCAGCATGCACAGAGTATACATCTGATTGCTTCATCGAAGGTTTTTCTTTCTTCTATAGTCTGAAGTCTTTCACCTTCAGGTGCTTTTTCATCTGTTATCAGATATGGTTTTAAGCTTCTGTATTTTTCAAAAAATGCTTCCAGGTCAACTATGAGGTCTTTTATAACAGGGAAATTGGGAAGAGGATCTACTGTAATGGTATCGCCACTGTAGTCTTTTATGCTTTTCTGACAGGCAAGACTGCAGATGCCGTTTATCTTCATACCGTCCGAACCGCATACACCGTGGGCGCAGGACATACGAAAAGAAAGGGTGGGATCCATTTCCCATCTTATCCTGTTCAGACAGTCAAGAATTCTTTCATTCGGCTCTACTTCAAGTCTGTAATCCATATAATAGGGTTCTTTATCTTTTTGCGGATCATATCTGTATATTCTGAAAAGATATGTCATTGTGTTTCCCCTTTCAATAGTGAGTCGTGAACAGTGAGCAGTAACCAGTGACCAGTGTTCTGTCACCGGTGAGTGATGAATAGAGTTTAATAAGGTTTATTGCCGGTTGAATTTAAACTCTAGTCCTTGCTATAGAGTATATGACGAATTACATACTACTCATCACCGGTCACTGATAACTGATAACTGTTCACTGATTAATAGCTTCTTACCTTCGGCTCAAATTTAGTAACCTTTACAGGTTTTGTTTCGATCCTTATGTTCGTGCCATCTTTAAAAGCCATAGTGTGAGAAAGATAATTTTTATCGTCTCTTTCCGGATAATCTTCACGGTAATGGGCACCACGACTTTCTTTTCTGTACAATGCACTTTCAACTGTGATGTCTGCTAGATTTAAAAGGTGTTCACATTCAACTGCTTCCATGATTTCCATATTAAAGATTTTGTCTTTCCCGATGATACCTGCATGGCTGTATCGTTCTTTCAGTTCCTGTATTTTTTCTTTTGCTTTCATAAGTCCTGATTCATCACGAAATACGGAACAGTTATCCATCATAATCTGCTGAAGGCTCTGTCTTATTAATGATAATTTTTCTTTTCCTGTAGAGGATAAAAGTTTGTCTATTTTTGAAATTACATCTGATTCTATATTCACATCAATCAGGTCAGAATCTTCTTTTAACCATGTTCTGATAGATTTACCGGCTCTCCTGCCGAAGACTACAAGATCCAGAAGAGAATTACACCCCAGTCTGTTTGCACCGTGGACTGATACACAGGCACATTCTCCTGCAGCAAAAAGGCCGGGAACGGTCGTTCCTTTTGAATCAGATATTACATGACCGTCACAGTCTGTTGGAATTCCTCCCATCATATAGTGGCATGTAGGCTGAACAGGAACAGGTTCCTTTACAGGGTCCACTCCTCCGTAAAGCCTTGCAAAAGATGTTATTTCCCACAGTTTATCTTCTATTGTATCTGTATCCAGGTGTGTAAGATCGAGATGTACATAATCCTGTCCGTCAATACCTCTTCCTTCATGCACTTCTCTGAGTATTGACCGGGATATGATGTCTCTAGGAGCAAGATCCTTTATAACGGGAGCGTAACGCTCCATAAATCTCTCGCCTTTACCGTTACGAAGAATACCCCCTTCCCCCCTTGCAGCTTCACTTATCAGTATGCCATGTTTTCTTATGCCTGTAGGATGGAATTGAACAAATTCCATGTCCATAAGAGGCAGTCCCTTTTGAAATATCATAGATACTACTTCACCTGTATTGGAAAAACAGTTTGAAGTGGTTTTATAAATTTTTCCGAAACCTCCTGTGGCCAGCATTATTGAACTGGCATAAATTTTACAGAATTCTCCCGTAGAAAGTTCCATAAGGATTGCTCCATAACATCTTCCGTCATAAAACAGCAGATCTATTACCTGAAATTCAGAGTAAAATTTTACCCCTCTTTTTAAACATTGTTCAAAAAGTGTATCTAAAATAACTCTTCCTGTTCTGTCAGAGGCATAACAGGCACGCTTTACAGGGCCTTTGCCGTAATCTTTCGTATGTCCTCCGAATGCTCTCTGTCCTATTTTACCTTCCGAATTTCTGCTGAAAGGAACTCCCATGTGTTCGAGTTCTATAATTGCTCTTGGCGCATCATTTACCATAATTTCAATTGCATCCTGATCTCCCAGGTAATCACTGCCTTTGACTGTGTCAAACATATGCCATTCAGGATTATCTTCTTCTTCATTACCGAGAGCTGCCGTAATACCTCCCTGGGCTGCTCCTGAATGGGAACGGGTAGGGAATACTTTACTTATAACTGCAACATCTGTTGAGCCTGCCAGTTCTACTGCCGCTCTGAGACCTGCCATGCCTGAACCTATGATTATGACTTTATGGTTTAATGTTTTTGTAATACTCTCCATCTGTAATCCTCTTTCGTTAGTTATTTAGAATCGTAACGCGTAACGCGTGACACGTGACGCGAGGATTATTATTGTTTTACTGCCGGTCAGCCTGACTATGACTGTCTATTAATCAGCTTTATTGAAAATTATAATTTATCATTATAACATCTAAAATTATGTTTAACAAGTATAAAAAGTGAGTCGTGATTTGTGAGTCGTGAGTCGTGAAAAGTGAAAAGTGAGCAGCCTTACCCTGCGCATCACGCATTACGCATTACGCATCACGATTTTGCCAATTGACTCATATACTCAATAATGTTATATTAAGATATGGTATTTAATAGATATATTAATGATTACATTGATGAATTTAAAGCAACAGGAGTTTCTCTGGATGTTAAAGAGATAGAGAAATTTTCTGTATATCTTCTGGAATTAATGGATGCTAAAATGAATATTACATCTCATTCTTCTGCGGAAGATATAATAAGAGAAAATTTTCTTGATTCTCTGAGCTGTCTTCAGGCAGTTGAACTGGCAGATAAAAAAGTAATAGATATTGGAACAGGAGGAGGATTCCCGGGACTTCCATTGAAGATTGTCGAAGATACCATGAATTTACATTTACTGGAAGCTACGGGGAAAAAAGTAGAATTTCTTAAGAATTTGATTAACAGGCTATCTTTAAATAATGTTTATGTCCATCAGGGACGGGCAGAAGATTTCGGACAGAACAGTGAATTCCGCGAGAATTTCGATGTGGCTTTTGCCAGAGCCGTAGCAGGACTTCCTGTTTTACTTGAATATGTTCTTCCTTTTCTAAAAACAGAAGGTATATTTATTGCCCAGAAAGGAAAGAAGTATTCAGAAGAAATTGATATGTCGGCATATGCTCTGAATACACTGGGAGGAGAAATTCTGGATATAAAACCTGTCAGGTTACCATATGAAAGCAGTGAGAAGAAATTAATAGTCATAAAGAAGATTTTTCCCACTCCTGTGAAATATCCCAGAAGAAACGGTATTCCTCTCAAAAGGCCTCTGGGAGGCCATTATCAGGGAAAGGAATAACCAGGTTATGAAAAAATTATCTCTATTTTTTTTACTGATTTCGTTATTTATTACAGGATGCAGAGAAAAAGATCATAATGTGACTCATCATTCTTCATTAACTCCGAAGCCATCCGTTAAGGCAGGACATTCATTGAAGATGGTTTATATAGCAGGCGGTGGAAAACATTATATGGTTGAAAGATGGCAGGCCCTTGGTGATTATCTCTCCAATAAAACAGGTATTAATATTGAAGTTGATGAAAGGAAAAATTATAGAAATATTATTGAAGCCTTTCAAAAAAAAGAGGCTCATATTGGTTCGGTAAGCGGACTTATTTATGTAAAGTTAAAAAAAGAACTGAATGTAATTCCTGTTGTTAAAACGGTAGAAAAAGGTAAAGATACCTATAAAAGTTTTATTGTAGTAAGGAAAGACAGCGGTCTGAAGAATTTCGATGATTTAAGAGGTAAGAAATTTGCTTTTGTAGATAAACAATCTACATCTGGCTATCTTTTCCCCAGGGTAATGATGGCTGACCTGGGAGTAACAAAACTTGAAGATTATTTTTCCAGAATAGTTTTCCTTGATGACCATCTGTCATCGATTATTTCTGTTTATAACGGCTATGTTGACGGAGGAGTCGTATCAAGCTTTGTCTTTGACTCGCCGGAAGCTGAAAAATATCAGAAAGATCTCACTGTTATAATGGAAACAGGTGATATACCTATCAGTTGTTTTATAGTCAGAAGTGATTTACCACAGGAAGATGTAAATAAAGTTAAAGCTGCCTTCCTGAATATAGGTAAATCCGATGAGACGATAGAGTTAAGGAAAATATTGAGAGTAGACGGTTATGTGGAAGCTAAAGACAGCGATTATGATTCTATCAGAAATGCGATGAAGAAACTTTCTACATTGAAAGATAAAGATGAAACTCCGACGCCGGTAAAGTAACTGGCGTGATGCGTAATGCTATAATCGTGACGCGTAACGCGTAACGCGTGACGCGCAGGCTAAGCCTACTTACTTTTCATAACTCACAACTCACGACTCACTTTTTCTCGCTTTTCACTTTTTCACTTTTCATGACTCACGACTCACTATTCACTTCTTTATTGCCCTCTTCCTGTTCTTCTTTCTCTCTCTCCTCCTCTTCTTCAAGTATGTTATTAATAGTTTCTATATACTCATATGCTTTATCTGCCAGGTCTCCATGTTTTTCCAGGTTTATGGCTTCATTTAAATGTGTCAGGGCATCTTCGTATAAACCTTCTCTTATCAGCAATACACCGAGCCTGAAAAGAGAGTTTACGTCTGAAGGATTGTATTTTATTGCCAGTTCATATTCTCTCCATGCCTTATCATCGTCTTTTAATTCTTCATATATAATTCCCATGTTACCGTGGACTGACCTGTAATGGTCCGGTTCAAGTTTCAGGGCTTTTTCCCATTCTGACAGAGCAAATTCAAAATTTCTTTTTTTGAAATATACAATTCCCAGTTCATAGTGAGTGGGACCATGGTCCGGCATTAAAAGGAGTGCTTTCTGATAATGAGTTGATGCGGAGTTTAACCTTCCCATTTCATCATAGATTAAACCCAGTGAATAATAGGCCGGCCCGTATGCATGATCGAGTTCCAGAACTTTTTTGAATTCTTTTTCTGCTTCTTTAAGCTTTCCCTGCCGGTAACAGGCCATGCCGAGATTGTGAATGGAAGCTATGTCAGAAGGGCATATTTCCAGGGCTTTTTTATATTCTTCACTGGCATCATAATAATTTTCTTCCTGGTAATATAAGAGTCCCAGGTTATAATGGGCGAGCATTTCAAGGGGATCTATTTCTATTGCTCTTTTATAATGATATTTTGCCCTGTCCTGCCTGCCAAGCTCTTTTAAAGCAGTGCCAAGATTTAAGTGAACTTCAAGAAATTCAGGGTAAAGCTCAATGGCATGTTCCCAGGACGAGACGGCTTCCTCAATTTTCTTATTTTCATAACAGGCAAGGCCTGCTTTAAAACACTCTAAAGCTTCTTTCTTTTTTTTCTCTTCTTCTCTTTTTTTCTCTTCTTCTATGGCTTTATCTGATACTATCTCTTCTTTTTTTATTTCTTCTGCAGAAATCTCTCGAAGTTCTTCTATTTCATAATGAGATGAAGCTCTTTCTGGCTCCAGTTCCAGGGCTTTCTGCCATTGCTCAATGGCAAGATCGACTCTGCCTGTACTGTTATAGGCTTTCCCCAGGTTAATATAGAATTTCGCGCAATCAGGGCATATGGCAATAGCTTTTTTGTATGCTTCGATAGCTTCCTTCCATTTTGCCTGACCGGCCAGATGGAGGCCAGTTTTATTGTAGATTGCTGCCTTTTGCTGTGAATTCTCTTCTTCCATAGACTGCTCCGTTTTTAAAATCGTGACGCGTAACGCGTGATGCGTGATGCGCAGGGTAAGCCTGCTCACTTTTCACTTTTCACTTTTTACGACTCACCACTCACTATATTCCCCTTTTATCCCGTTCCCCCTTTTAACTGATTCTATAAAAAAATGTAATTTCACTTATTGTGATAAATCCATCTGTAGATTATAATATGTAAATTATTATATACAAAATTTTTCTGCTTCGCGTCACGCGTCACGCGTTACGCGTCACGATACAGAAAGGAATACCATACAATGGAATATCCCGAAAAAAACATATTGTTTCTCTCTCTTGAAGATGTAATTGCCTGCGGAGGAAATGATGTAAATAAAGCATCAGAAGATGTAAAGAGAGGGTTTGAATTACTTTTAGAAGATAGAATTGTTCAGCCCCTGAAAACATCATTGAAAATTAAAAAGAAAGATCATGAACATAGAGCGGGCCTTGTAAATTTTCTTCCTGCCTGTGTGGATCTCGGAGAAGAGGAGATCTATTCCTGTAAAATCCTTGGAGCCATGCCTCCCAATGTGGAAATAGGACTTCCGAGAGCCGCAGGTCTTACAATACTCTTTGATTCTGTTACAAAAACCCCTCTCTGTGTAATGGATGCACAGGTAATAAGCGCCACAAGAACTGGAGGAGTTACACGTATTGTAGCAGAAAAAATTGCCGATCCGGAAACCGAAGAAATCGGACTCGTAGGAGCAGGTGTCAATATGAGGACACAGCTTCTCGGCCTCCAACTCGCTTTGCCGCATCTTAAAAAAGTAAAGGTTTATTCCAGAAGAGAGGCAAAGCATAGATTTGCCGAAGAAATGGGCGAAAGGACAGGACTCAATATTATCCCTGTAGATACGGCAGAAGAAGCAGTAAAAGATTGCAGTCTTATAGTTACCTGTTTGCCTAATATGGATAAACCTGTTGTGAAAGCGGAATGGGTTAAGGAGAAAGGTATTACAGTTATAAATATAGGATGTTATGAGTCGGAAACAATACTCCTGAAGCGTATGGACAGGGTATTTACCGATATATGGGAACAGAATAAACATAGAGGCGTTCAGACTCTTGCTCTTGCAGTATTTCAGGGGGTCATACCGGAAAGTGTAGTGGAAGACATAGCTCCCGTGCTTGCAGGGAAAAAGCCGGGAAGACAGTCCCGTGATGAGAATATATTCTTTTCTCCTATCGGCCTTGCTTTTGAAGACGGCCTTGTGGCCTGGAGGGTTTATAAAGAAGCAATCAGGAAAGGGATTGGAACGAAACTTACTCTATGGACATCATGTAAATGGATTTGAGTCGTGAGTCGTGAGTCGTGAGTCGTGAGTCGTGAAAAGTGAAAAGTGAGCAGGCTTACCCTGCGCGTCACGCGTTACGCGTCACGCGTCACGATTATGGCATCACGCATCATGCATCACGCATCACGCATTACGCGTCACGATTTAAAAGAAAGGTACAACCTATGAAACTTACAAATGAAAACTTAATAAAATGCCTGGAGGAAACGCCTCCTGAAGAACTTGTGAGAATCTGCCGGGAATGCCAGAAAATTGCTACCTATGATAAGATAAAAGACGAGAGACTTAAGAGTGACCCCATGCCTGTTACCGTATTCCCCGTACCTTATATTGTAACGAAAGACATAATAAAAAATGTTACAGCGAAACTGGAGCTTTTCATAGATGTTTTGATTAAGCTTGAACAATATATTCTCTGTGACAGAGGAGGCCCTCTATATAACCGTCTGATGAATTCTTTGACTCCCGGAGGAAGGCACCTTGTAGAAGAATGCACCTTTGAATCGGATTATTCTTTAAAGAGACGTCACAGAAGGATTGATGGATATTTGAATTTTTTTACAGGTGATTTTTCCATCATAGAAGTCAATCAGGCTGCACCTCTTGCTATTGATTTTTATGATGTTTCCCAGAGGATGGCATCTCATTTCCTGAATTCCCTGGGCTTTTTTTATCAGCCTGTTCTTCTGGCTCATCATATCCTGAACTGGTTCGTAGATGAATATACTTACAGATATGCCGGTAAATTTCCTCACAATATAGCACTTGTAATAGAACATGGATATTTGCCTAAATTTATAGACCTTCCCCAGATGGCCCTTATATGTGAAGAACTTGCCAGGGAAAAATATGGTGAAAAACTTTCCATTAAGGTCTGTTTCCCCTATGAAATAAGCCTGTCCGGTGAGAAGATAATGTTTGATAATCAGGAAATAGACATGATATGGAGAAATTCCGTATATATGACGAAATACAGGGAAGAAGGACTCAATATTAAAGATTATGAAACAATCTGCCATAATCCCGATAAATATCTTATTATTAATGCCACCAGAGTCTGGCTTACACGGACAAAGGAGGTTTTTTCTCTCCTGAGCAATGAAGAATGCCGTAAAGAGATAGGCCTTTCAGAAGAAGAAGACAGGATAATTAAAGAAATTGTTCCTTATTCTGTAAATCTTAAATATGAGACTCATATGACGGACACTGTGATAAAAGAAAAGGATCTCTGGATTACAAAACCTGCCGATGCAGGTTTCGGTAAAGGTGTGGAATTCGGTGCAGCCCACAGTGAGAAATCATGGATGGATATAATTAAAGAGAGAACTGACCTTGATGGTTTTATCTTCCAGAAAAGGGTGACCTATCCGACCATAGGGGTAACGGATATAGACGATGACGGCCATCTTATAAACCACCGTGTCGAATATGATTTCTGTCCCCATCATATAAACGGTGCTTTTACCGGCACTGCCCTTACGAGGACAAATGTTCTGGAGGAAAAAGGAAAAGTAAAGAAAATGAATCTCGTAGGAGGAGGAATAATACTTCCCGTTATCGGGGCAGAAGCCTGTCCGCCTCTGCAGAAATATTATGTTTAATAAAAATATTAATTCGTTCTTATGTGCATTTATATGTGTTGTTTCATCTGCCGTAGAACCTGTCCTTTCCAAGATAGGATACAGATATTTTGTAACTCCTTATGAGTTGCTCATACTGCGGTTTCTTATAGGAGGTATTGTAGTTTTACCTCTTGTAAAAAGATACAGATGGATTGGCTGGAAAAATACGGCCGGTCTTTTATGGCTGGCACTGCTTCTTATGAGTACATGCGGCCTTGTCCTTGTTGCTTTGAAATATCTTACTGCCGTCGTAGTCATTACAATTATTACCGCCACTCCGGCCTTTGTGGCAATTGTAAATCAAATGCTCGGAAAGGAAATACTTTCTAAGAGATTCTGGATTGGTTTTTTATTCTGTTTTGCAGGTATTTTACTCAGTATTGAAATACACAGAGGAACATCAAATTCTCAGACCTTCAATATACTAGGACTTTTATGCGCTTTCGGTTCTGTTGCCGTATCCACTATTTATCGGACACAACTGGATGATGCCACAAGAACCTTTCCTCCCATGCAGGTATCTACCTATATGTTTATAATGGATGCCATTGTGGCGTTGTTTTTTCTGCCCACCGTGTGGCCTATGTCAGTCAATACATGGGTTATAGGCAGTATTATAGGTGTTGCCGCCGCTATTGCAAATATAAGTTTTCTTATGGCCATATATTTTATGGGCTCTACGAGAATGTCTGTTATAGGCCTTCTTCAGAGACCTCTTGTTATACTCTGTGCCGCCCTTATCCTGAAAGAACCTCTCAGCGCCGTTCAGATAGCAGGGATAATTCTCGTTATCGTAGGAATTCAGATGGCAAAGGTCACAAAGAGAACACAGATTTTAAATAAAGAATTTGCTGTGGCTGTGAAATAAGGTCAATTTTCAAACCTTCTACAGAGCAGAAATTTATTGCAGTTATTGTTCAATATGGAAAGAGGAAAGAGAGCAAATACAGGAAGGTTCATGTCATACCTCCTGAATTTAATAAGAATATGGATATTCCCATATAGATACCGAAGGATATTTCAGATGGCCGGCAAAGATCATAGTCATAAGATATCTCATACTTGCTCTGAGTCCTCCGCCTATAAAAACAAGCATATATGAAATTATAGATGTCTCCTTTAATAGCGAATATTAAACGATATTATAAAGGTTTTTTCTGTTTTTTTCAATTGTAAGAAATAAGAAAAGGATTTAACAGAGGTTTATATAAAACTTATGACAGAGTCGAATTTTCGCTGAAATTACTTTCTGTTTCAGGAAAACCTTCTTTTGTACCGTAAGGTGGCGGCAGTTTATTCATTACAAAATTACGCTGCTGTCTTGCTGCTTCATGGAAATGAAACCAGAGCGATTGCCGGAAATCTTCCCAGTTTACATCTGGAAAGTTATACATGTCATCTATATTTTTGTTTTTGCCGCTCTTTAAAGCCTCTCTTTTCCATTTTTTTATATCATATCTGAAATGTCTCCACATATTGCCTGTAATTATATCTTTGAATTCCCGGAGCCAGTTCCAGCATCTTTTTTTCATATTAACCTCATGTGATGTGAGTAATTTATTTATTTTATCCCTCAGATTTTCCCAGGGAATTATATTGACTTTTTCCATATAATCGGGTTTTTTCGCATAAAGTAATTTATTATAAACTGCCTCTGCTGCCTGTAAGAATTCTATTTGATTATTCCTTTTTATCTCTTCTGTTCCGCTGCCGTTTTTTCTGATAATATATTTCCCGATAAAATCCGTATTATCCGCATAGAGACCTGTTCTGGCATGACCTACAGGTGGTAATACTCTCCAGAAAATACTTCGTCTGTTGTATTCTTCTTCATCTTTATCATATGCACGTTCATATATGGCAATAACATTATTTTCCCAGTTAAATCTTCCGGAAAAACCCTGGTGTGCCCATGAGTCTGAAAAAGTATGTATTGCTATGCCGGTACGGCAGAGATTTCTGCGCCATTTAAGCCTCATCCTCATCATTTCATCGGGGTGAGCGATCGTTTCATCAGGAGGTTCATTCATGGCTTCATCTAAAATCCTGTGAGACAGAAGAGACTGATCAAGTGCAGATTCTACAATAAAAGAGAAATTGCCGTTCCCGTAAGGATGAGGAGGAGGAAAATGAAAGGGCATATAGATTTCTCTCCAGTAGCTTTCCAGAAAGGCTTTAACTCCTATATGCTGGGTTCGGACAGGATAGAATTCATTCCCTTCTTTGCCGATAATTAAAGGAGTGCCGTCTGTGGCATCATCGAGATACTGGGAAGCATAGGCGATAGTGAAAGCATCCTCCCTGTCATATCCTGCCGCCATAGATAGAATTGCCATACAGTAATAATGGAAATCTATATTCATGATAAATTTTCTCTCTTTCATCTATGTTCTTTATATATAATAAGATTTTTTTATGGAGAAAGTCAAGTTGATTTTTGTAATCTCTGGTGTGACAAAATTCTTGACTTGTAATGGTAATTACATTATAATTACATCAAGGGGGATTGTTATGAAAGCAGCAATTATTCCGATAGGAAATTCCAGAGGTATAAGAATACCTAAAAAAATACTGGAAGAATGCCATATTGAAAAAGAGGTATTTATGGAAGTAAAAAATAACAGCATAATTATTAAACCTGTTAAAGCAGAGCCCAGAAAGAACTGGGAGAAATCTTTTAAAAAAATGAGAGAATTGAATGAAGATCGAATGATTATAGATGATAATATTGATTTAGATATGGCGGGATGGGAATGGTAGTCAGTCAATATGATGTATTTTTGATTTCCCTTGACCCTTCTACAGGCCATGAAATAAAAAAAGTGCGTCCCTGTGTTATTATTTCACCTGATGAAATGAACAGATATATTGAAACAGTTATAATTGCTCCTATGACAACACAATCTCATCCGTATGAAACCCGTGTTCCTGTGAGATTTGAAGATAAAGACGGATGGATAGTACTGGACCAAATTCGTACTGTAGATAAAAAAAGATTGATAAAAAAACTCGGAATAATTGATGACCATACCGTTAAGAAGATAAAATCCGTTATAAAAGAGATGCTTGTCGATTAAATTATTAAATAATTGACAAGGTTGATTATAAATGTTATTTTGTATATATATTATTAACCTGAGAAAGGGGTATAATTTATGAAAATAGAAAGTTCCTTTATTCAAAAACAGAATGTAATAAGCCAGGTAAAACAGAAAGAACCGGACCTTGAGATTAAAGATAAAACGTCCCTTTCAAATAAAGCACTGATAATAGCCCACAGAGGTTCATCGAAACTTGCGCCGGAAAACACCATGGCTTCTTTTAAAGAGGCTTTTAAACATGGTGCAACAGCAATAGAGCTTGATGTTCACAGGACAAAAGACGGCCATCTTGTTATCATGCATGACGATACTATTGACAGAACGACAAACGGCCATGGAAAGGTAAGAGATTTTACTCTGGCAGAACTTAAAGAACTTGATGCAGGTTCATGGTTCGGCCCCCAGTTCAAAGGAGAGAAGATTCCCACTCTGGAAGAGGTTCTTACGTGGGCAAAGGGGAAAGTAAAGGTTGACATTGAAGTGAAAAATTCCCTTCAATATCCGGGTATTGAAAAAGATATACTCAAACTCGTAGAAGAAAAAGGTTTTAAAAACGACGTATTTATAACGTCTTTTGATAAATCTGTAAGTGAAAATATTGAAGCAATGGCGCCGGAAATAAAAACAGGTCTTCTTATTTCTCCAGCTCCTCTTGTAAAAGCACTTAAGATAGGCACAGTTGGCGGTATGGTCGCAGGTCTTGCAGGAGGTCTTATAGGAGGAGCAGGTGCACTGGTTTCTATAGGGTGCATGCTTGCAGGAGGAGGGGCAGGATTTCTTGTGTCCAAAGAAATAGGCGAGAGGGCGTCCCTGAAAGGCTCTCTCGGACAGAAGGCAGATATAATATTACCTTACTGGGCACTTATTGGAAGCACTTTTGTGCACATGGCTCATGATGAACATAAAGAGGTTTATTCCTATACGTCCAATTCGCCGGAACTTGTGAACAGGCTGGTGAATAAAACAGGTGTGGACGGGATTATAACAGATACGCCGGAGAGGTTTATGGAGGGGTAGTTTTTTATTTAAATTCACCGGGCCCCGGCCCGAGCGTCTGATCACATGCAAAACCTACTTCCAGTTTACCTCCATGATCTGTTCCCAGATAATGGTGTATTTCCTCACATACTCCGCCTATCATGTCTCCTGTGTTGCCTCTCCATGTATCATACCCTGCTATGGCTACAACTGATCTGCCGTTAACAGGGTTTTTTATAATAAACCTTGTACCTTTGCGTGGGGCTTTTTTCCACTTCAAATTTATATACCATCCTTCTTCTGCTTCCGAAGGTTTTTGTTCTTTTCTTTCCTGACCGAAATAACTGCCTGTGTTATATGGAAAGCACCACGGTTCGTTTCTTATCATGGTATAACCTGTGTAACGTTCTGATAGTTTATAATGTTCTTCAATACAATCTTTAAATGATTCAGGCCATGAATATTTGAACCTGCTGTGATTTTCCGTGACAATATGAGCTTCTCTGCTAACTTTAAAGATCGATGGCAGATAAAGTTTTTCGCCGTTTATTAAATCTATTGTTTTCTCTTCATACAGGCCGTCAGAATTATCAACATGCAGATGAAATTGATCCTTATACCATAATGTTTTATCTTTCATAACCTGTGTCAGATTTTTCCCGTCTTCCCAGGAGGGTATCCATAGATCCCATTTTATTGCCTTATCTCTTGAATGGATACCGTAGCCGTCTATGAAAGCCCATACGGCATGAGTATTTATTTCATCTTTTTTTATACTGTAAATATGAGCCAGCCTGCCTGCAAGGGCGCAGGCTGTTTCAATTTGCGCTTCTGCAGGCGGAAAATCTCCAAGATTTTCACGGCTTAACCCCGATGCACAGCAGAGTGATATGCCTATTCTGCCGTTATTCCTGTGCCATGTATGATCCTTTGGTTCGAAATCACTGCAACATGTTTTAATTACGCCTGCTTTTTTTGTGTTACTATCATAGGTAATATTATAATGATAATTATTGAAAGTCTGAGTATATGTACCTTCTGACCAGTGAAATATTATTCCTATAATATTCATTTTTTAAGCCTCCAGCTGTAAAATGTAGGGTATGTTGGGGAAATAAAAAACTTATTTTTTTATTAAAGTTTCTCCTCTTTCAGTCGATAATAATTATGATGTAAATTTTAGTTTTTAATTTACATTTTATGGTATAATATGACTAGTTATATACTAGTATATGTTTATTCAACGAGTCCGCTCCGAGCATGTCTTTTGTGCGACGCTTGCTTCGGGAGGCGGACTTTTTATTGTGAATAACAAATTGCTTTTGAGCTGAAAGCTATCGTAAATTTATATTCTATAGGGAATTTTAAAAATCCTTCTTAAGTAAAATAAAAGGATAAAAAAATAATTTAAATTGTTAAAGAAGAACAATTGCGTTATAGAACGGTTTCTTATCATTTTCCGAAATTTATAACACTTACCCTGGTACCAACAGCCATGACCGGGTGGTCACTGAGAAGAATGGGAGTGTACCCTCCTTTCACGCTTCTCATATACTGACCTGAGCATAAGCATTTAATAAAGGTCTTCCTCCCGTCACGCGTTACGCGTTACGCGTTACGAGAGCATATATTTATGCTCACCTCAGTAAAATGGTATTACTCTAAAAAATCTGTTATAATGAGATTATGAATAAAATAGAACTTCTCTCACCTGCTAAAGATCTGGAATGTGGCATGGCAGCGATAAAATGCGGTGCAGATGCCGTTTATATAGGTGCAGAACGTTTTGGCGCCAGAATCTCTGCCGGCAATTCCATTGAAGATATAAAAACCCTTGTTTCCTTTGCCCACAGCTATTTTGCCCGTGTTTATGTTACTCTTAACACAATACTTACAGATAATGAGATTATTCAGGCAAAAGAATTTTTAGAGAAACTCTATGAAACAGGGGTTGATGCATTTATTATTCAGGATATGGGCTTTTTAGAGATGGATTTGCCTCCTGTCCCGTTATTTGCAAGTACTCAATGCCATAATAACAGTGCGGAAAAGATAAAATTTCTGGAACAGGTCGGATTTAAGAGGGTAATTCTTGCAAGGGAATTATCCCTGGAAGAGATAAAAAATATCAGAGAAAAAACAGAAATAGAACTGGAATTTTTTGTCCACGGAGCGCTCTGTGTATGTTACAGCGGCCAGTGTTATCTCAGTTATGCCATTGGCGGAAGAAGCGGTAACAGGGGGGGAGTGTGCCCAGCCATGCAGAAAAATCTACTCCCTCGTAGATGAGTCCGGTAATTTTATTATAAAAGATAAATACCTGCTGTCTCTAAAAGATCTTAATCTGTCCGGCTATATAAGAGAGCTTGTCGATGCCGGCATAAATTCCTTCAAGATAGAAGGAAGACTTAAAGATATTAATTATGTGAAAAATATCGTATCTTTTTACAGACAGAAGATTGACGGAGCAGGCTATAAAAAAACGTCGAGCGGTAATATTTCAATAGATTTCACTCCTGACCCGGAGAAAACGTTTAACAGGGGCTATACGGATTATTTTTTTAAGGGACGCCGTAAAGATATGACGTCATTCAATACTCCTAAATCTACAGGTAAAGCATGTGGAAAAATTTTGAAATGTGATAAAAATTCTTTTTATCTAACATACCACTCTCTGACAGCCGGTGACGGTATATGTTTTTTCGATGATGCCTCCATACTCAGAGGAACATCGGTAAAAAAAGTGGTGAAAAACAGAATTTTTCCCGATGATATGAGTTTTATAAAAAAAGATACTATTATATACAGAAACCTTGATATAGCTTTTCTGAAACAGCTTAAACATGCAACGATTGAGAGGAAGATTTCGGTTAAATTGACTGTATCGGAGGAAAGAGGAAATCTTCTGCTTGCTGCCGTAGATGAAGATAATATAAAAGCTTCTCTTTCTGCGGAAATTAATATGGAAATAGCCAGGAACAGGGAAAATGCTCTCTTTAACCTGAAAAAACAGCTCTCGAGCCTGGGGGAGACGGAATTCTCAGCAGAACATATTGAGATAAATCTGAAAGATATATATTTTATACCTGTAAAAGAAATCAATAATCTCAGGAGAAAACTTGTGGAAATGTTGAGGAAGACTAGGGAAGAGGCTTTTTCGAGAAAATTATCTTATATAGAGAAAAATAATTATCCCTTTCCTGACGAAACTGTTACATTCCGCGCAAATGTGATGAACAGTCTGGCAGAAAATTTTTATGTCAGACATGGAGTGAAAGTGATAGAACCTGCTGCAGAGACAGGAATGGAAATGAAAGGACAGGCAGTTATGAAAACAAAACACTGTTTGAAATATTCTGCCGGTCTCTGTCCCGGCAGAGGGTGTAAAAAAACCGGGCATCTTTATCTTGTAGATGAAAAAGGAAAAAAATACCTTTTACGATTCAATTGCAATGACTGTACTATGGAAGTGATTTTTTAAAGATCGGTAAATTAGAACTAATTTTTAATTAAATCTTGTTATAGCTCACAGAGTGGTTTATAATAATATTGAAGGTGATGTTCCTGTGTTTATTTCAGCCATATCTTCTGACAGAAGTGAATATATAAATTATGGCAGATTTAATATAAGAGATAATTCGGAATCTGCATCAAAGACCGATTCTTTACAGAAAAAAAATGAATCTAAAGGTGTTGATTCTTCAGGTCAATATGATGAAAAAACACAGAGGGAAATAGATAAATTAAAAAAAATAGATGCAGAAGTAAGGCTTCATGAACAGATGCATCTGTCGGCAGCAGGCCCCTATGCAAGAGGCGGTGCTAATTTTCAATATACTACGGGCCCTGACGGAAAAAAATATGCCGTCGCAGGCGAAGTAAGTATTGATACGTCGGAAATACCGAATAATCCTCAGGCTACTATAACAAAAGCACAGGTAATAAGAAGGGCTGCCCTTGCACCTGCAGAACCTTCGGGGCAGGATCGCTCTGTCGCTGCCGAAGCAACTCAGATGGAAATGAAAGCAAAACAGGACCTTTTAAAGCAGGAGTCCGAAACATCCCGGAACTATACGAAAGACGGAAAAAAAGTAGAAACTGCCTCTGTGGCTTCTTTTTTTAATTTCCAGGTCTGAAATATACGTTTTTAGAGCATGGCTATCGTCTTCCTGCCGACAATAATTTAAATGTATAGGAATTTTCATTTTTAATGCGGTAAAATAAAGTTTTGTATGAAATTTATGAAGAGGCAATTTATCTACTGAGGTGAGCATAAATAATAAATATATGCTCTCGTGACGCGTAACGCGTAACGCGTGACGGGAGGAAGACCTCTATTAAATGCTTATGCTCAGGTCAGTAAATAATTTATAAATGCTTACTAACTTATCCGGAACGGTAATAAGTAATTATGAAATCTAAAAAAACTGAGATATGTATATTAATTTTAATTATTTTTTTTGCAACAATACTGAGAACACTTAATCTTAATGATATTCCTCCGGGATTCAACCAGGATGAAGCCTGTAATGCCTGGAATTCTTATTGTCTGCTGAAAACAGGACATGATCAGGTTGGATGTGCATGGCCCGTTGTTTACAGTCGTGGGCTGGGGGGCAACTATACAACCCTTTTTTTTTATATACTCTTACCTTTTCTATATATATTTGGATTGAGTGTTCAGGCTGCCCGTATGGCACAGGCTGTAATGGGCATACTTTCTGTAATGTTAATTTATATTCTGGGAAAAAGATTATTTAATCCCTCTGTCGGTCTTGTAGCAGCAGGTCTTTTATGTGTTAATCCATGGCCTGTCCATTTCAGCAGACTGGGTTATGAACCCTGCCTTGCGCCTTTTACTGTTATTACAGGTTTTCTATTTTTGTTATATTCTAATCTTTCTTTGGATGACAATCAAAAATCTTTACCTTCTCCTTTTATAGCCGGTCTGGCCGGATTAATGATTGGCATTTTCTGTTATGGCTATCCTTCTATAAGAATTTTCTGGCCTTTTTTTCTTGTTTTTTTAGTTTTGTTGAACTGGAAAGATTTTTTACTTTTGTTGAACAATTCCAGGGGACTTACAGCATTTTTAGCCTTTATCGTCAGTCTTTTTTTAATACTTTCTCCTATGGCTTATACGTATCTTACGGATTTTAACGGTATAGCCAGGCATGGTGAAACACAGTTTCTATGGAAGACAATGAACCTTACTCCATTTCAGTTAATGCTGGCTATCATTTACCGCTATATGAATCATTTTAACCCCTTCTATATCTTTTCTCTGGTTGATTTGAATGAGTCCGATTTTCTTTTAGGGAAAATGTTCCATTTCTATATGTTACCATTGACTGTAGCAGGGATTATTGTTTTAATAAAACAGGTGAAATCTTCCAGGTCTGCCAGATTATTACTTGCCTCAATTCTTGCTTATCCTCTGTCTGATTGTATATGCTACTGGGCAATTCCCAATCCGCCGAGAAGTGCACCGGGAATGTGCGGTCTTGTGCTTCTGGCCTCTATCGGTGCTGTTAATGGATTTATTTGGTTATGGAAGAAACGACCGTCTCTGGCTTATTGCATTACGTCTATTATGGTATTATTATTTATAATAAATAATGCTTCTTTTCTTTATTTTTATTTTTATAATTACAGTAATGATCCCGTTACTTACAGAGTATATCAGGTTGATGTGCAGCAGTCCTGTGAATGGCTGAAACCGCGTTTGAAAGACATTGATGCAGTCTTTATGACTACCAGTAAGATGAATCAACCGTATATTCTTACACTGGTTTATTTAAATTATGAACCTTCACAGTGGTTTAAAGATGAGCATCTTGTTTATACTCCAGGCGAGTGGGACCTGCATGTTCGTTATGGAAAAATGAATTTTATGTATTCCGATCGATGGATTCCCGGACTTAAGGAATTGCAGAACAACGGAAAAAAAGATAGAGTGGTATTTATTATAAGGCCAGGTGAGCTTGAACTTGGCAAACCTGTAGAACAGTTCTGTGATCCGTCAGGACAACCGGCTATCAATATATATGACATTTATATATAGATTAGGGCTGAACCTTTCTGCGAATCCATACAAAATACCATACAACGAGACCGGTATAAATTATCAATGTCACTATAGATATCCATTTACCTGCCTCATATAATGGCGGCAAATATTCAACTCTCAGCAGATGATGACCTCCGGAAACAGGGATAGCCCTCAATATATAATTTGCAGGCATAACATGATACGTCTTCTGACAGCTTCCGTCTAAAGATTTTGCCTGCCAGTATTTACTGTATGAGTCAGTAATCAGGAGAATAGCCGGTTCGGATGTTTCTGCTTCAATAGTAAGGAAATCCGTTCCTTCCTGAAGAATGTTTGCATATCCTTTATTCCGGGTTTTAACCGGTTTAATATCAGGTTCTGTTTCAAGAATTACTTTTTGTCTCGGATTAAATGACGGTTCTCCCATAGCGGTAAAGATTTTATCCCTCTCTTTTATAACCTCATATTCCCCGATTAATTCCAGTTTCGACATAGGATCGGGTAATTCCATAACCTTCATCTGATTGTTCTCCGGAGAAAATATATACTGACATCTGACCATCGAAAAGAGGGGATGAATTTTATTAAATGCAAAGTATTCAGCCACATCGTTAACATCCCTGCCCTGCGTGAAAGCCATAAATTCTGCATAACGTTTTATGCAACTCGGCTCATGCCCCCATATATCTTTCATACCTGTAAACATACCGAGATTGGGATTTATAATCTCTAAAACCCTGTAATCTCCGGGATGAGAAGAGACAAATTTTTCCATTTCATAAAAATGAGTGGACCTTATATCAAAAGAGGCTCTCACGGAAAAGGCAAAAACAATGACTTCAATGATAGCAACAGATGCAATGACATATACCATTTTTTTATTATATTTTATAAGGAAAAACAGGAATGAAATAAACATGACCATAATAGATGACATAATAAGGCTTTTACCGGCTACAAGAGCTGCCTGTAACATGAATTCATTAGTTACATAAAAATCGGAACGGGGACGTGAAATATCGGTAATGTTTACGAATTTTGTAAAATTCATCCACCACACAGGAGGTTCGGGCCCTGATGATGATAAACAGAGCATCAGTCCTGCAATAAATACAGTGATCCCTGTGATAAAAAGGGTAATTGTCATTTTTCTGCTGACCTGTCTGATTTTTATGAGATGGTCCAAACCGATACCTGCCATAAGAATGATAAACAAAGATGCAGGATAGGTAAATTTTTCAAGTCCTCTGAACCTGTTAAATCCCGGTACAAAATTGTAAAGAAGTTTAAATAAAGGTGTATTGGCCCCCATAGCCAGAATCAGGAGAATAACAATCATATATACAGAATATTTTTTTACATTTTTATCCGCGTAAATGGCTCCGTATATTACGAGAATTAACCCTGTTATACCGATAAAAATGGCGGTTCCCCAGAAATAGGAACGGCCCCAGTAAGGAAAATCTATGAGACCGAAGAATCCTGGAGACAGGAAGGTAATAAGATTTTCCGGAGGGAAAGAGTGCTGTGATGCAAATTTATATGTTACACTGCCGCTCCTCAATGTTTCCGATGAAGATAATATACCTGTGAACAGTTGAAAGGCTGATATAGCCGTTCCTGTAGCATACATTGCTATAATACCGGATACTTTTATCAAACGCTTCTCTGTTCTGACTGCAGAGAATGCTATGTAAATTACAACAGCTACAAAGGTATAGAACATATATTGAGGATGTCCTGCCAGAATTTGCATGGCAATAGCACATATACCGGTTAAAAACCATTTACACGAAGGTTTTTCTAAAAAACCATCTACCGATAAAAATAATAAAGGCCCCCAGGTCATAGTGCATAGATCGGATATATGACCTGCATAAATATGGGTAAAATGGGCACCGCAGAACATGAAAAGCATGGATGAAACAATAGAGGCAGTAAAATTTAATTTCCTGTATGATGTCCAGAGATACATAAAAAATCCTGCAAGAAAAATATGGAGTGCTACGCTAAAATTTATAGCTTTAATAAGTGGCAGGAATAAATAACATAGATTTAACGGATAAAGTAAGGCTGATTGAAACCCTCCCATAAAAGGGACACCGGAATAAATACTGGGACACCATAAAGGAAGATTTCCGCCTTTGAGATTATTAAAACCAAACTTTCTGCATCCGAGAAAATAATTGGTAAGGTCTGTGCCATAACTTGAAAGAACTATTTCTTTATCTGTAAATAAGACATCGCAAAACATGAGCAAAGTAATAATAAATATTATAATACCTGCCAGTAATATATGATTTTTCAATATTCCATTATTGTTTTTCTGCCTGTTGTTAAGACTGTGTTGCTTCATATATTTTCTCCCGTTTTAATGTCGTAAAATAAAGCTTTAGATAAAAATTATGTAGAGGTAATTTATCTAAATATAGTTAGTTTCATAACTATCCATAAATAATGACCTCGTAATGCGTAAAGCGTAATGCGTGATGCGCAGGGATTAAACCCGTCACGCGTCACGCGTTACGCGTCACGACGACTTAAATTCTAAAATTTAAATTTCCTCTGTAGAGTTATTATGCCACAAAACATAAAGCCAGTAAAAGAATAAACCTAAATTTATAATACTTAATATCCAGAGAAATGTCAGGGTCTGTGAACTGGCATGTATGAGATTAAGATCAGTTCTTAACCATATATGGTGTGTTGTCTCGAAGACAGCTATTATTGAAAAACCTGTAAATATTCCCCATAAATGTCCTTCCAGGAAAGAAGAGATTAATAAAAAAGGTAAAAAATAAATTATATATCTTTCATGTGCTCTTGTAGGGAATAAAAAAGTAATGGCAAATATGAGCCCTACCAGTGCAGGTAAAGCCATTTTATTGTTTTTATATTTATGCCAGCAAATAAATAATGATGTAAGTAATCCTGTAATTACAAAGAACAGTCCCCACGATTTTTTAGATATGCCGAATATCAGCATGTTAATATCTGTATTATGACATCTTATAAGATCAATCATCCATATATTAAAAGCCTTTAACGTGCTATAAGGCAATAGTTCGACAAAACTAAAGACATAACTGTTATAAAACCATGCCATACCTGATGTGCACATAAAAGGAGCTGCCAATAATAATATGGCTGTCAGTGCGGATAATACATAAATAATAAAACCTTTTATCTTATGTCCGGTAAAGAAAAAATATGCCAGTGCCGGAGCCATAAGTAATGTTTGAGGTTTTATCATAAGACCTGTAGCCCACATTATTCCTCCCAGTAACCATTGTTCCTTTAAGCAAAAGTGTATCGACCAGACTGCCGGTGCAAGAAACCAGCTATCACATTGACCCCATAGAACTCCTGTCAACACAATGGCAGGAGAAAACCACATGAGTGAATAGGCTATAAGGCCTGACTGTCTGTTCTTCCACTGGCTTACTATCAACATAGAGCCAAGTGCTAAAAGCCAGTCACATATATATGAAGGAATTTCAAGCACCAGCCATGCCGTTAATGTAAGAGGTTCCATTTTTTCATCAATAGCTCTGTGAGCAAGACCCTGAATGTGTGTAATATAGGCTGCCAGAGGAGGATAATTAATTGGTCTTGCTGTATATTCCTGTGCAGGTATCTCTATAATATCTCCCGGTTGATAAAGTTTTCCGTCAGGGCCATATACTGGCTCCTTAACCTGAATTTTTTGAGCTTCTCTCCAGGTAGATTTATAATCACTTCGATTATAGCCATAGTCCTGCAGAATGCCATGTTCTACAGAATGACGCCACCAGACATAGTTAGTCAGGTGATCATAGGGATAAAAACATGAAGAAGGCAATCCAAGTAAAAAAATACGAATAATTAAGCCCGCTATGGTTATTCCCCGGAATATAAGTTTATAATTTTTCTCAATAAAATCATTTTCTTTTACAGAGATTTTTCTATTTTTCTTACTCACTTTGTGCCTCTTTCATTATAATCTTTTTTACAGAAATGTTTCTGTGTTTTTACTCAAATTTCTTCCTCTTTCATTACAGGTATGATTCCTCCGCCGGCAGAGACATTTATAACCGGTGAATCTGACATCCTTCCCAGGCAGCCCACATATGTTCCGCCGAATACATAGGGGCTCAGGTTGAAATATTTGGAAGCTATTTCAACATGACCGTTATTTATAACAGGGATTTCAATTTTCGGGATTTCCACATATTCCTGTGCTATCCAGGAAGAATCTACTCCGTATTTATAAACAGCTTCCTTCCAGTCATCTGATGACATATGTTTCCCCAGTACAACTCCTTTTCCTCCGTAACCCCATGAAGGTTTCATGACAAATTTTTCCTGGTTTTTAATAAGAAAGTTTTTTGTTTCCATTTTTTTACCTTCTCTGGAGTAAACTTCTTTATCACCGAGTGTAATTGTCCAGGGTATGTAATTGTGTATAATCTCTTTTTCTTTTGCCGTAAAATAATGGTGGAAACTCATCTTGCATAACATGGCTAAAAGTGATTTCTCACTGCCCAGTAGTGATTTAAAAGAATTCACCATACATACATGACCTTTCATATAGGCTTTTATGAAATTCTCCAGTTCTTTTGGATGTTCCAGAAATTCCTGTGATTTTACACATCTTATAACGGTATTATAGACTGTTCCTTTATATTTAAGCCGATCATTTATATAATAAAAATCTCTCGGATCTACCAGTTCGGTATGTACATTCTGTGACAGAAAATAATCTTTTACTATCTCTCCGTCTCCGAGAAACCGGGATTCTCTGTAGTCAATAATAGCAACAGACGGTTTTTCTCCGGGTCCCCAGAAATCCAGAGAACTTTTCATGACCGCTTTAAACAGGCCGTCTACTACGGACTTCCTGTGGAGGCTTATGCCGGAAGGGAATAATTCTCTGTAGGCACCATGGCAGAGAACTATCTCTTCAAATATATCATTCCATCCTTTCCCGCCGGGATTGTCTGTGTTAAATTCGAGAAATTTCAGGTTTTTCCCGTCATAGAGGGCATCCAGTCTTGTAATTACTGCATGTTCTTTATATCCTTTATCAACAGAAATCCATTCTGCCGGTATATCTTTGTAGGAAAAATATGGTTCCATATTGTTATCACAGGATGAAGCCATGATTATTTTATTTATAATTTTGTATAAAATTTCCGATACATATGTAAGAAGATCTATATCTTTCTTTTTCAGGATCAAAGGGACAAGAGCAAGTTTGAACGGTTCTCCTTCAAATACACATTTTCTTATTCTCAGCTCTTCCTTTAGCTCTTCGTACATATTCAATGTCTGTTCCTGATTATCTATCATTTCTTTTATAAGTTTTTCGTACGAGTTCATATAATAACCTCTCTTTCTCGTGACGCGTGACGCGTAAATTTCACCTTTCACCCTTCACCCTTCACTTTTCACTCTTCACGACTCACAACTCACGACTCACCCTTCACATCCTTATAATTTTAACACTATCCATTCATAAAGTCGATATCCTTACCTGAATTTTATATTTATTTATAAAAGCAGGAAGTTGGAATAAAAATTACGAATATTATAGAAGATTTTTCTCACCCGGAGAAAGAATATTATTTGCCGTCCTTTTTTTTTCGGCATATGTACGGAGATTGTAATACTGAAAAATTTATGGAAGATATAAATATTTTACTGAATAACCTTACTGAAGACAATATACAGGACCTTTTAAAAGCTATAAAAGAAATAGAAGAGACACGAAATAATGAGGATATAAGAAAACTCCTGACATTTCTCGAAATTGAACAATTTCCTCCTCATATAAACGTTGAAACCCTTAAAAAAGTAAAATTTTCTATTATAAAGACCATGGGGCATTTAAAGGAAAAAGACTCCCTGGATATACTCATAAAAATGTTGCAAAAAGGTAAAACAAGAATGAAAAATGCCGTCTCCGAAGCACTTGGTAATATAGGTTCTGACATAGCCGTTGAGCCTCTGATTGAAACATTAAAAGATGAGACAGCAAGGGTATCTGCCATAAAAGCTCTTGGAGAAATAGGCAGTGTCAGATCCGTTGACTGTCTTATTACAATGTTGCATGACAGGGATCCCGAAGTCAGAAGTGCTGCTGCAACATCTCTGGGGCAGATTAAAGAGCCGAAGGCTTTAGATGAACTGACAAAGGCCCTTGAAGAAGACAGTGATGTAAATGTGAGGAGGCTTGCTTCTATTGCCATTGGTGAGATAGGTGATGAAAGTTCTGTTCCTGTGCTCATAAAAAAACTTGACGATAAATTTCTGAATGTAGCCACATCATCGGCAGATGGTCTTGTGAAGATCGGCATACCGTCTGTAAAACCCCTGGTAGAGGTTATAGAAAACAGACTTGCAGCAGATGCATTGATGAAAATCGGAGAACCTTCAGTCGATGAACTTATAAAAGCCCTCGGAAGTGAAAATGAAAATATAAGAACAATTGCTGCAAAATGTCTCGGGAAAATAAAAAGTGACAGGGCTGTGAAATTTCTTGTAAGGGAATTAAAAAATAACAGTGAAAAAACACTTAAAGTTATGAGAGATTCCATTTTTTTTATCTGTTCTTCATCTCTTCTGCCCCTTGCAGAAGAACTTAACAGAGCTGATGAAATAACGCAGGATCTTGTTGTAGAAATATTTTTTGATATAGGACATTTAACAGATAACGGGCTGGATAGATTAAGAAATGAACTGAACTCAAGTAACCCGGTATTCCAGAAACTGATTATAAGAGCCCTTGGAAAACTCAATGATAGAGATTCTATTCCTCTATTGCAGGACATATTTATTTCTACTCCCTGTATGGAGGTAAAAAAGGAAATACTTAAAACTATAAATAAACTCGGTGCCGGGGAAGACATGATTGATATGTTTCAACATGCCATGGAACTTAAGGATATGGAAATAAAGGAACTGGCGGTAAAAGCTATTGCATCCACCGGCAGTCCTTCTGCCTGTAATATGTTAATAAAATTCCTCGAAGAAAAAGATTTAAAAGTAAACATTATAAAATCACTGGGGATAATAAGTCATGGAGATACTGTAACACCTCTCGTGGAATCTCTGAAAACAGATGACCTGCCAGTGAAACTGGCTGCTATAGAAGCACTGGGCAACAAGCATGACGAGAAGGCTCTTTCTGCTCTGATTGATATGTTGCAGGATGAATCTGCTGAAGTGCAGCTTCTGACTATAAAATCCCTGAAAAAAATTGGCAATAAAATTGCTGTGCCTGCTCTGAAGCTCCTCAGGAAAACTGCCGGGCCAGGTGTGAAACAGGAAATTGAATTAACCCTGGAACAGATGGAAGGTCATAAAAGTTTCTGGGCCAGACTGTTCGGCTCATAATGTGTGATTTAACTCACTACTCACTATAAGCTTGATGCGTAACGTATAACCCCTGACGAGAGGACATAACAGTATTTATATGAGAAAATATGTAATTTTATTTTTTATATTCATAGCGAGTGGATTTTTGCTTTATTCCAATGTTCTGGGCGATTTTTTCCTGTCAGATGATTTCGACCTTATCCATTCTGTGTCCAATTTCGGACCTTTCAGTATGTGGTTCAGAGGACATGGCGGTTTTTTCAGACCTGTAATTATGTTGAGTCTATATACCGATTATAAATTATGGGGATTAAATCCTTATGGTTATCATATAACTAATATTTTAGTCCATAGCTGTAATGCATTTTTGCTGTGTTTAATAGCTGTATGTTTAACTGACAGGCCGGGGCTGGCCTGTTTTCATAAAATGGCAATACCGGTATTTTCCGGTTTTATCTTTTTAACCCTTCCTTCCCATACAGAGGCTGTTTCGTGGATATCAGGAAGAACAGACCTTTTTGCTACTTTTTTCTGTCTTTTTTCATTTCTATGGTATTTAATGTACAGAACCAAGTATAAAACATCTTATATCATCATATCTCTTCTCTTATTTTTTGTTGCTTTGTGTTCTAAAGAATCTGTTATTATTTATCCTTTAATAATAGGTTCCTGTGAGTTATATTATTATTTAACAGGATGTGAGAAGAGTTTTTTATTACCCTTCCTGTATGGTATTATATTTATTTTATATCTTCCGGTCAGATATATACAGTTAGGAACTTTTATAGGAGGATACGGTGCAAAGGTTCATTTTAATTTTACCTTGGTCCATTTTATGAAGCTTATTTTCTATCCATGCATGGTTTTTTTGCCGCCTCTTCCCGAAGCTTACTGGTCTTTTGCTCTGGCCGGAATAGTAGCGATGATTGTTCTCATTTCACTTATTTCTATGTTACATAATAGAGTTACGGGAACATTTTATTTATTTCTTATCTTTCTTTCTATTATTTCTATTTTACCTGTCCTTAATTTAGGAGTTTCGAATATAGATACTCAGGGAACCAGATTGTTATATTTACCTTCATGTTTTATGTCCATATATCTGTCCTCTGTGATTATATCTCTGAAGATCAACAGAAAATTTATTATTGTGTTTATGGTAGCAGCAGTCTTACTCTCCGGTATGTCACTTTATTATACTGACTGTAACTGGCATACAGCCTCCTGTATATCCAGAAATATATTGTTTGATTTAACAGCATTAAATGTTCCTGGCAGATTGTTTATTCCCTGTCTCCCGGATAATTTCCACGGTGCCTATATTTATAGAAATGGCTTGCATAATGCGATTTCTTTATTTAGAAAAGATATGGATACTAAAAAAATTAAAATTATTTTGTTTAATTCTCTTTATAACAGTGATGATAAAATTACCACGGTTCTGGTACAATCTCCCGGTATCTATCGTGTTGGCCTCTCCGACAAAAAAGCGATTTTTATGAATGCAAATACTAATAATATAGAGAGTACATTTTTTAATGATGATTATACAGTTTTTGATTTTAAAAAGAACAGTTTTTTACTGGAATTAAAGAATTTTAATGAAAAAGACAGATTGGCCGTTTACTCTTCAGGCAGAGTAACAGTGAAAAGTGAGTCGTGAGTCGTGAAGAGTGAAGAGTGAAAAGTGAAGGATGAAGAGTGAATTTTACGCGTAACGCGTCACGCGTTACGCGTTACGATTATAGTAGGTGACTCTTACTAACTGCTCACTGCTCACTATGCATCCCTGTAACAACTCTTTCTATACCGCTTAAATCTTTTATGATCTTTATGTGTTTAAAATTATGGATTTTCATTAAATTACTCACCTGTTCTGCCTGTCCTATGCCTGTTTCGAAAGCCAGAAAGCCTTCTTTTTTTAAATAATTTTTTGACTGAGAGATTATTTTTTTATAGAAAAATAACCCTTTTTCTGAGCTGAAAAGGGCTGTACAGGGCTCATAGTCTTTTACTTCTTTTGAAATACTGTTCATTTCTTCATAAGCTATATAGGGAGGATTTGATACGATAATATCAAAATCAAGTCCCTCTACAGGCTCGAATAGATCTCCGCAGTAAAAAGAAACTGACCTCAGGGATAGATTTTCTGCATTTTTTTTTGCTATGGCGATTGCTTCGGAAGATATATCTGTGACACATACAGAACTTTCTTTTAAATAACTGGCAATAGTTAAACCTATACATCCGGAGCCAGTCCCCATATCAAGTATGACCGGATTTTTTATGTTTTTTGCTATAGTGATTACTTCTTCTACGAGAATTTCCGTGTCAGGTCTCGGGATTAATACAGAAGGATTTACAAAAAACGGAAGAGACATAAATTCTTTTGTGTGAGTTATGTAAGACAGAGGTTTCCCTGACGCTCTCTCTATTACTGCAGATTTATACCTTTCAAGATATTCTGAAGGAAATTCTTCATATAATTTTATATAAAGCTTTTCGCGGCTTATTTTGAGTATATATTCCAGAAGTATTTCAGCTTCTCGTGCCGGTATATCAGAGGAAGTACCTTTATATATTCTGTCTTCCGCCCATGTGAGTATTTCTTTTATTTTCATAGGTAGTGAGTGGTGAGCAGTGAGCAGTGCAGTGACCAGTGACCGGTTTGAACCTGACCCTTACGCGTGATGTATCACGCATTACGCATCACAAAACCACCCGCGTTATGCGTTACGCGTCACAATTATCACGCATCACGCATCACGCTATAGCTTTTATTCTCTGTTCCTTATCATATTTATTAAAGGCTTCTACAAAATCATCAAGATATCCGTCCAGAATGGCATCCAGATTATGTAAAGTCAGATTAATTCTGTGATCTGTTATACGGCTCTGCGGGAAATTATAGGTTCGTATTTTCTCACTTCTTTCTCCTGACCCTACCTGGCCTCTTCTCTGTTCATCTATTTCATTTACCTGTTCTTTTATCATCCTGTCCAGAAGATGGGCTTTAAGAACTCTCATGGCCTTGTCTCTGTTCTGATGCTGTGACCGCTGATCCTGGCAGCATACAACAAGACCTGTAGGAAGATGGGTGATTCTTATGGCAGATTCTGTTTTGTTTACATGCTGACCTCCTGCTCCACTGGAACGATATGTATCTATTTTTAAATCTGCAGGGTTAATCTTTATTTCCTCATCTACTTCATCTACTTCTGGTAATACTGCCACAGTGGCAGTTGACGTATGAATTCTTCCGCTGGATTCTGTGGACGGCACCCTCTGAACTCTATGAACTCCGCTTTCATATTTTAAAATACTGTAGACTTTTTTCCCTTTTATTTCAAAGGTAATTTCTTTTATTCCTCCAAGTCCTGTCCTGTTTGCATCAATAATTTCCGTTTTCCATTTCCTGTTTTCAGCAAATCTTGAATACATTCTGAACAGGTCTCCTGCAAAGAGACATGCTTCTTCTCCTCCTGTACCTGCTCTTATTTCCATAATTATGTTTTTATCATCATTCGGATCTTTATAGGTGAGCATATCATTTAATCTGTCCATTAAATCCTGTTCTTTTATTTTTAATTCTTCCAGTTCTTCTTTTGCCATCTCTTTACTGTCCGGATCGTCTTCCATTTCTAAAAGTTCCTGGGTTTCTTCCTGTTCTTTTTTTATATTTAAATATTCTTTATATACATTTACTATTTCTTCCATGTCAGACATGGTTTTTACCATTTCTTTATATTTATCTCTATCCGCAATTATCTCAGGCTCACAGATCTTTTTTTCCAGTTCCGTATATCTTCCATATAATTCTTTTACTGTGTCAAACATATCAAGTTCTCCTTTTTTCTAACCAGGTTTTTGGCTATGTCATAAATTCCGACTGTTATAGAATATCTAATAGTTTTTTATTTGTCAAGGTAGATTGCTTACCAAATAAACAGGATTTAATTTTTATTTGGAGAAATTTAATTCGTGAAGGGTGAAGAGTGAATGGGGAAGAGAGGTAAGGTACAGGTAATATGTTACGCTTCAGAAAGGAGGATTTCATATAACTGCCTGCTGATCTTGGCATGTAATAAATTATATCCTCCCGTCACGATTCTCATACAGGTTTATGAGATTATATATTTTGAAAAAGGAGTTATAATAATGAAGAAATTTCTTTTAATTGTAATCTTTGTTTTTATATTACAGACCTGTTCTATGGCTGCATCTCTCGTAGAAGATCTTTTGAAAGACCTTAAAAGTGAAAATCCGAATGTAAGAAGAAATGCTGCCAGTATGCTCGGTAAAATAGGAGATAATTCCGTAGTAGATAAACTGATTGAAGCCCTGAAGGATCAGGATAGCGGTGTAAGATCTGCAGCAGCAGATTCCCTTGGTTATTTTACCGATGAAAAGATAATAAATCCCCTTGTGGAAACACTTAAAGATAAAGATCCCGAGGTAAGGGCCTGTTCTGCAGATTCCCTCGCAGCCATAAGCGGAGATAGGCTGGTAACGTCTATTATGGAAATCCTGGCTGATAAAGATCCTTCTGTAAGGTATCGTGCTTTACAATCACTCAGTTATCTTTCTTCACCGCCTCCTAAAGAACCGATATTGAAGACTCTTAAAGATGATTATCCCGAAATAAGGCAGCAGACAGTAAGGTTGTTAGCTCTTTATGGTGCTGAAACAGCAGATCATATTGCCGAATCAGCACAGGACAGTGATCCGAGAGTCAGAAGTTCCGTAATAGAAGCCCTGGCTTCCATAGGAGGACAGAAAGCTCTGGATACTATTATAAAAGCTCTTTCAGACAGTGATAGTAATATCAGGGCATCAGCTGCTGCTTCTCTTGGAACCCTTGCAGATAAAAAAGCCGTACAGCCATTATTAAAATTACTTAAAGATGAACATATGGAAGTCCGGGCGAAAGCTGCTGATGCACTCGGTTACCTGGGTGATACAACTGCCGTTCTTCCTCTTATTGAACTCCTTAAAGACAGTGACCACTCTGTAAGAGCTATGGCAGTAAATTCCCTGGGAGCCCTTGCTGATAAGAGAGCACTGCAGCCACTTATAAAAGCTCTCGGCGATGAAGACGGAGAAGTCCGTTCCTTCGCGGCAATTTCTCTTGGCAATCTTGCAGACAATAAAGCCGTAGATCCTCTTATAGAAGCTCTCAATGACCTTGACAGTCCCGTCAGGGCAAATGCTGCTGCTTCCCTGGGAAAACTCGGTGATACAAAGGCAGTTCAACCTCTTATAATTGCCCTGGAAGATAAGGATGAACAGGTGAAAACAAATGCTGTACAGGCTCTTTCTGCGCTGGGTGACAGCAGAGCAATGGTTCCTCTCTTTGAACTTTTAAAATCGTCCGATGTAAATCTCCGTTCCACCGTAACGGAATCTCTTGCAGGGTTTATGAATGAGAATGCTCTGGAACCTCTTATTACATCTCTTAACAGTCAATATAATGACGTCCGGATTTTTGCCATGACAAACCTGGCAAATCTTGCCGATACCAGGGCGGTTAAACCTGTTCTTTCTCTCCTGTCAGATAAAGATCCTGCCATAAGAGGGGCGGCAGCCGATGCACTGGGGTATTTCAATGATAATTCCTCAGTTGAACCTCTCATAGGGTTATTGAAAGACAGTGATACATCTGTCAGATGTTATGCGGCAGATTCCCTTGGATATCTTAAAGATGAACGGGCAGTAGATCCACTTATAAGTCTCCTGAAAGACAGTGAACCGTCGGTAAAAGCTAAAGCAGCAGAAGCTCTTGGCAATCTGGTGGCAAAAAAAGCTTTCCCTCTTCTTGTAGAATTACTTAAAGAGCAAAATACAGATGTACAGCAGGCCGCTATGAAAGCTCTCAGCAATCTTATTGACGAAGATTCTATAGAACCTCTTCGTAAACTTCTTACGGATAAAGCACCGGAAATCAGACGTTTCGCAGCAGATAAACTTGGAGATTGCGGAAATGAAACAGTTGTAGAATCTCTTGTAAAAGCACTTGATGATGAAGACAGTCAGGTAAGAGCTTTCTCTGCAGATTCTCTCGGTTGTATAGGTTCTCAAAAAGCAGTCGAGCCTCTTATAAAAGTTCTTTCAGATAAAGATAAAGATGTACGTTCTTATGCGGTGATTTCTCTCGGATATATTGGAGATAGAAAATCGGTTGATCCTGTTATAAAATTACTCGGAAGTGAAAGTGATCTCACAGTAAAAATCAAAGCCGTAGAAACGCTGGGATTACTCGGTGACGATAAGGCAATAGATATACTCGTAGATGCAATGAAGTCCGGTAATGCCGATTTAAAGACAGCTGCAATTACATCTATGAAGAAAATCTATGGTCTGGAAGAAAAGCCTGATGATGGAGGGACTGATGGTAATCAGTAATCGTGAGTTGTGAGTCGTGAGTTGTGAGTCGTGAAAAGTGAAGGGTGAGACGTGAGACGTAAATGTCGAGTAGGGGCGTTTTATTAAACGCCCTGTGAGAAAATACGCTTTACGCGTCACGATTATCACGCGTCACGCGTCATGATTATAACGCATCACGCATCACGAACCACCCGTCACGCGTCAAGCTTACAATGTCACGCTTTAAAGAAAGGAATTTAATTTATGTCCGACATATATGATGTAATAACAATAGGGGGAGGCCCTGCAGGACTTATCTGTGCGATAACTGCCGTTACAGGTATTCCCATATATAGTTCAGGCAGGTTCAAAGGACTTGTAATAGAAGGGTCTGAAATAGGAGCTTTCGCAAAATACGGTAAACTCCGTGTAACCCACAGATGGTTTTTTATGGGCCATAAGGTTATGGATTTTCTTAAGACAGATGCCATGGAATCAGGCCTTATCCTTAAGGAGCATGAAAAGGTAATAAATGTAGATTTAAAGAGTGATATAAAAACAGTGGAGACAGACAGCGGAGTATATAAAAGTAAGAAAGTTGCCATCTGTACAGGATTTTTCCCTCATGGTAACATGTCAAAATACATGAAATATATAAGAGTAATGTTCAGCCCCATAGAACTGGAAGCTACTTTTCTTCCACAGGAGGCGCATATAGCTGTTCTCGGTTGCAGTGTCGAAACGGCAGAACTTGCATTGAAACTTAAAGATATAAGGCCTGATGTAAACAGTCTTGTCATTATAGAGGATAAACTGACGGAAGAAGAAATGGAAACATACAAAGAGCTTCATATTCACTACGGAACTATGAAGATTAACGGAGAAAAAGACGACAAAACCCTTGAAATTATTCTTGCAGACATGGCCGGAAAAGAAATTGAGAAAAAGCATTATGAAAATATACTGGTTGATTATAATTCTTATACCCTGAAAACAGGTGTGACTGATTTTTTAAAAGACAGAGGAATAATGTTGAAAAAAGGATATATAAAGGTTGATAATGAAGGTAACACGGGAATACCGGGTGTTGTGGCAGCAGGTAATATTGTAACGCCTGTCTCCGGAGTTGTTACTGCTCTTTCAACAGGTTTTACAGCAGGATTGAATCTCCATACCCAGCTATACAGGGAATATTATAATGAAACACCTCTTTTATTTCCCTGGCTTCCTCTGGGAGATCCTTCGAGACACCCGCTTAATTCGTGACGCGTGACGCGTGATGCGTGACGGGATGAACCATCCGTGACCTTTTACGCGTCATACGTTACGCGCCACGATTCTTCAAGTAATTTTTCTGCCTTTCTAAATTTCTCTTGAGAAACGGATCCAGTTCTTTAACAGAGCCGTAACACACCTCTGCAGCTGCTTTGCATCCGCCCTGGCAGAACGCTACATGGGGACATGGCACACATATATCGGGCACTGCAGTTTTAAATTCTTCCACTTCAGGTTTTTTTATAATATCTTCGAATTTCTCAGTGAGAAAATTTCCGAGAATTCTTGACGAATGATTACATGGTCTCATTAAACCGTCAGGGCCTATTGTGAAATACCCGGAGTCTGTACCTGCCGCACAGAAGCCTGCCCTTATATAAGGATATTTATTTACATCTATGAGACATGGCTGCACCGGAATTGAACTGCTTATCATATATCTGTACTGCTGTGAATAAGTGTTTGCAATATCCATGGCTTTTTCAAATTCTTCCGCATCAGGCATTAATTCGTCTATATAGCTGAACCCTTCTCCTCCGGCATTGAAGCGGTTCAGCATCATACTGTCAGATTCCAGTGCTATGGCAAGCTTTAAGGTTTCTTCAAAAAAAGGCAGATTTTTCTTTGTTGCAACAAAAACCACTACAGGTCTTCCGCCATATGCTCTTATTTCTACAATACCTTCTATGATTTTGTCCCAGCAGTCATTTCCCGCTATTTCATTGTGTATTTCCCTGGAAGGCCCAAGGAGCGGCACTTCAAAAACCCGTACCCCTCTTTCCATACAGGCATGTATCAATCCCGATGACAGGTTGCTCCCGTTTGTGATAAGCATTGGCTCGATATGTTTGGAATGAATATGAGACAGTATCTCTAAAAAATCTTCTCTCAACGTAGGTTCTCCGCCGGAAAGGGTGATACAGGTACAGCCTGTTTCCCTGTGGAGTTTATCTATGGCAAATTTCCACTCTTCAGTAGAAAGTTCTTTTCTGATTTCTTTTCTGCGACCTTTCAGTTTCCATACATTGTAACAGTAATGGCACCTGTTATTACATGCTTCTGTAAGTTCTATTATATAATGCAGTTTACAATAGGGATTTTCTTTCATAAATTCTCCTTTTTATATGAGAATCGTAATGCGTAACGCGTAACGCGTGACGGGAGGAACAAATTCTCATTTTTCGTTATGACCGAAACGGTTATGGTTATTAGTGAAAAGTGAGTCGTGAGTCGCAGGGGCGAACCACTGTGTTCGCCCGGTACCGGTGAAAACAGGCATTACGAACCACGCGTTACGCGTTACGCGTTACGCGTCACGATTATATTCCCCCGAATAATCTCCTTCGTCCTCATGAACCGGCGCCTCTTGCATTTCTCCTTTACCTCTGTAAAGAGGATGACGGTGAAGGTTTTTTTTCAGAAACGGATCCATTTCCCTTATTGAACCATAACAGACTTCTGCCGTTGCTTTACATCCTCCCTGACATTCCCTGGCCATAGGACATGGTTCGCATATGGGAGGAATGGCATCTGCAAATTCTTTCATAACAGGTTTATGTATCATATCGACAAATTTTTCTGTAAGGAAATGGCCGAGTATAGTAGGGGAGTGATTGCAGGGTCTCATCATGCCCTGAGGGCTTATCGTGTAATAGGCCCTGTCTGTTCCTGCCGCACAGAACCCTGTTCCCAGGTATGGATATTTTGACATATTTATTATACAGGGGTGAATTGGAATGGAACAGCTTACAGGATATCTGTATTCAAAAGAAAGTCTGTTCGCAATCTCCAGGATCTGTTCGAAATCTTCTGCCGAAGGAATCAGTTCATCCATATGCTTTATACCTTCTCCGCCGGGATTAAAACGGTTCAGCATCATACCACCCGTATCGAGTGCTATGGCAAGTTTCAGGGTTTCTTCAAAATAGGGGATATTTTTATTTGTTGCGACAAATACCATAACAGGTCTCGCATTCATGCTTTTTATTTCGATAACTGCTTCTATTACATTATCCCAGCAGTCATTCCCCGAGATTTCATTGTGTATTTCCCTTGTGGGGCCGAGAAGGGGTAACTCGAAAAGTCTTACTCCTCTGTCTATACAATTTTTTATAAAATCTTTTGATAATCCGGTTCCGTTTGTGATTAAAATCGATATTATGCCAAGACTATCAATAAATTGGAGTATCTCTAAAAAATCAGGCCTCAGAGTCGGCTCTCCGCCTGTTATGGCAACAGTTTTACAATCTGTTTCTTCCTTGAGCTTTTTTATAACCTTCTTCCATTCTTCCGTGGTAAGCTCTTTCCCTTTTTCTTTATATCCGTCCATTTTCCATATGTTATAACAGTGACTGCATCTGTTATTACATAGTTCCGTAAATTCCAGTATATAACTCATATTGGAATAATCTTCCATTTTATGTCCTTCTTTCCATAAAAAAGATAGAATAGATTTGTCTATTCTATCTTTTTTCTGATTACAAGAGTATTAAAGATAACACAGCGGTTTCGGGAATACTCTTTCTTCTGTGCTCATCGGTGCATAACATGTCGGTTTAATATCTCTTGCAGGTGCATAACATGTCGGTTTTGGCAATTTTGCAGGTGCATAACATGTCGGTTTTATATCTTTTTCTCTTGCAGGTGCGTAACATGTCGGCTTACCGAAAGCTTTTTCTTCCTGAACCTGACTTTTGAGTTCTTTTATTCTGGCTGCAATATCTTCCGATAAGGTTCCTTTTGAAACCTGTTCGTTGAGCAGGTCTACTCTGTCTTTAGGTTCTGTATCGGATGATTTCTTTGCAGTTACCTGACCGCCTTTAGAGGCGGTATGCATATTATTTGTTCTGGAAATCTCCATGTTTATATCTCCTCCCATATTATTCAGATTTATATGAAAATGATGAAGTCTTATATGCTTAACTGCTTCTTAATTTTCATATGTGATTGTAAACGCTCCGGTCATGTCTGTTATTATGTAATAATTGTAACACAGTATTTTATTACAGTAAAGGGCAAAATGTTAACACTTTGTTAACAATACCGGCAGTTACAATCACGCATCACGCATCACGCATTACGCATCACACGCATTATTCCGTTCTTTTTATAACATGCCATCCGAACTGGGTCTGAACTGGCTTACTTATTTCTCCTACTTTAAGAGCAAAAGCTGCTTTCTCAAATTCCGGCACCATAGCACCTTTGCCGAAATAACCGAGATCTCCGCCATTTTGTTTGGAAGGACATTCGGATTTTTCCTTCGCAATTTTTGCAAAATCTCCGCCATCTTTAAGCTCTTTAATGATTTTTTCCGCTTCTTCTTTTGTTTTAACAAGTATATGACTCGCTTTTATTTCTCCCATATGAAGCTCCGTCCTTTCTATAACATGCCAGCCGAACTGGGTTTTTACTTTTCCTATTTCACCTGTTTTAAGATTAAATGCAGCTTTTTCAAATTCAGGCACCATTGCTCCTTTACCGAATACTCCTAAGTCTCCGCCTTTTTCTTTGGAAGGACACATGGATTTTTCCATAGCTATTGCCGCAAAATCAGCGTTTTTACCGTCTTTTTTTAATTTCGCAATTATTTCATCGGCTTCTTTTTCTGTTTTTACCAGTATATGGCGAACCCTGATTTCAGCAGGTGTTTTCTCCGCTGTTTCAGCAGGTGTTTTCTCTGAAGTTTCAGCAGGTGTGGAAACTGTTTCTACCGGGGTCGTGCCACCTGTTGCTTCCGATGGAGTTGTTCCCGGCTGAGGGGTGGATGTACTTTCTTTATTACAGCCTGCAAACATGGCTATAAGCAAGAAAATAAGGACTGAGCAGATTAAAGTTCTTTTCAAAATCTTTACCTCTTTTCTATAATTTTATTTCCATCAGTATAGGGCAAATACATGATAAAATCAAGATGAAGGTGAGATTTTTTTATCTTTTTACCTTACATCTTTCACGAGTCTGAAACCTACATAAGGTGATGTTGTTCCTGGCATAAAATAATATCGACATGTCGTTCGAAAATAAGAACTTTTACTTTTATTCCAGCTACCTCCCCTTACAGTTCTGTATGAGCCGTCAGGAGGACCTCCGGGGTTTTTGTATGGACTCAGAGAGTAATAATCGGCAGAATACCAGTCATTGCACCATTCGCACAGATTTCCTGCCATATCCATTAATTTATCCTCTGAAGCACCTGCCGGGAATGCTCCGACCGGCATGACGCTCCCTTCGCCGCCTGTATTGTTTGCGCATTTTAATGGATCCCATGTATCGCCCCAGGGATATATATTTTTTGTTTGCCCTTTAGCGGCTCGCTCCCATTCCGCTTCAGTAGGCAGTCTCTTGTAACACCATTTCCCGTAAGCCACTGCACCGTACCAGGAAACGCAGGTAACAGGATAATTTTCATAGCCTCCCTGTTTAACTATGTATTTACCTTCTGACCTGGCTATTCTGCAATATTCGTTATCTATATCGATCCATTTATACTCACTGCTATCTGTTTCAGCCATTTTCTCATTTAAGAATTTACAATACTGGCTGTTTGTAGTTTCATATATGTCTATCTTATAAGAATTCAGATATACTTTATGCAATGGTTTTTCTTCCGAAATACTATCTACATCTTTATCAGAAGCACCCATATAGAATTCCCCTCCTTCTATTATGGCCATGTGTTCCGCAGGGGTGGCAGTCATTGTGGGTGTCGGGGTAAAGGGAATTTTTGTAGGAGTCATTGTCGTGATAGCAGTTCTTGTAGCTGTCGGAGTAACAGTGGGGAAAGGATGTGATAATTCTTCTCTATATTTTTTATTTTCACTTCCTGAAGTGATATCTACAAGTTTTTTCAACGTTCTTATATAATAGTCTCTTTCATTATTATTATAGAATAAAGACCTTGCTTTTTCCAGTGATTCAATGGCTTCTTTCTTTTTATCTGTCCGGTAATAACAATCTCCTAAATTATAAAAGGCCGTTCCAAGTTTCTGATGAGTTCCGGCATTTTTAATAAATATTTTATAATAGATTATGGCTTTACCGTAGTCAGTATTAAGATGATAGGCCATACCTGTATAAAGATAGACAGGCCAGTAATTTTTATCTTTATTTTTAGCTTCTTCAAGTATGTGCAGAGCTCCGGTATAATTTTTGTCTTTTATAAGCTCTACAGCTCTATCTACAAGTTTTTCAACTTCTTTTGAAGTCTGTCCCTGCAATGAAAAGCACTGAAAAAGGAATAAGAATATTAATACAATCATAAATAGCATAAATTTTTTCATAGATAAAATTTCAAGATGAAAAAAATATTTCCTTCTGAAGCAAAATATGTTAAAGTAAATAGTGAGTCGTGAGTCGTGAGAAGTGAGTCGTGAGACATAAATGTCGAGTAGGGGCGTTTTATTAAAGGCCCTGTGAGAAAATACGCGTCACGCGTCACGCGTCACGCGTCACGATTTTAAAAATGGAGAAATTTTATGATTTTCTGCGATAAATGTGGCCACCAGAACAGGGAAGATGCAAAATTCTGCCAGGGATGCGGATGTAAGATAATTCCTGTCACTGAAAGCGGTTCACTCGGTAAAGGAATAATACTTGACGGACGATATGAAATAAAGAGAAAGATAAAATCAGGCGGTATGGGTTCCGTTTATGAAGCAATAGACAGAAGATTTCTGGATAAACCCTGTGCTGTCAAGGAAATGCTTACTCAGTCAATCAGTGCTGCAGACCAGCAGTATATGATCAAAGCTTTCAAAAAAGAAGCGGAAATACTTCATGACCTGCGCCATCCCAATTTGCCTGTTGTAAAGGATTATTTTATAGAAAATGGCCGTTATTATCTTGTTATGGATTTTATTGACGGCAAAGATCTTGAAACAGTTATTCAGGGATATTTTCCTGTAGGAGTGCCTGAAGATAAGGTTCTTGAATGGTCAAAACAGATACTCGATGCCCTTGATTATCTCCATTCCCTGTCTCCTCCGGTAGTTTACAGAGATTTAAAACCTGCGAATATAATGATTAAAAATGGCGACGGAAAAATCATGCTTATAGATTTCGGTATAGCCAGAAGGGTTTTACCTGACAGTCAGACAACTAAAACTTCAATAGGAACTCCTGTTTTCTCAGCGGAGGAACTCTTTTACGGTAAACCTGTGCCTGCATCTGATATTTATTCCCTTGGTGCTACCATGCACTGTTTACTGGCAGGTGAAATGCCTTTAGCGCCTTTTTCTTTTAAATCCCTGAGAAAAATTAATCCCCTTGTGTCTGAAGAACTGGAAGCTATAATTGTAAAAGCCCTTTCTATGGCACCGAAAGATAGATATATAAGTGCAAAGGAAATGAAAAAAGCTATTGAAGAATACGAAGAAAATAAGAAAATAAAAAATGATAAACATCCTGTAAAGGCAATTACAGAGGAAGATAATCTGCTTAAAGAAGATATAAAACAATATGAAGTTGAAATTAAAGAAAAAGTAAATGCTCCTGTAATTCCATTGATTACTGCTTTATCTCCGTCAGGGGAGAATACAGGAAAAGGCAAAACAATTATTTCTGTAGTTTTCTCTCTGCTGTTAATAACAGGTATTCTTGGACTGTGGAAATTTTATTTTAATAATCCGGAACGACTTGTAAATATGGCTGAAGAGCACCTGGAAAAACACAATTTTTCAATTGCTATAGATTTATGTAATAAAGCTTTACTCTTAAATCCGGATAATAAAGAAGGTCATAAAATACTCTTACTGTCCTATCTTGCTCAGAATAAATTTGAAGAAGCCGGAAGAGAACTGGATAAAATTATCAGCCTGAAAGGCGGAACTTCAGAAAATTATTGTGACTGGGGTGAAATGTTTTACTCTTCCGGTAAATATACTTATGGAGGCAGATGTTTTGATGAATATCTTCTGGGAGAAAAACCTGATAAACCGGAGCTTATTGCTAAAATTGCCGGTTGCTATGAAAAAATCCCAGAAAAGAAAAAAGCTGCAGAACAATATATAAAACTTGGAAATATTTATTTTAAAAATAAGGATTTAAAAAAAGCAGAAGATGTTTTTAACAGTGCTCTGAAACTGGACGAGGATAATATTCAGGCAAAAACAGGCCTTGTCAGATGTTATTTAAACATGGGCAAATATCTTAATGCTGCAACATTATTGGATACTTTATCCGGTAATGAGAGAAAAGAGAAAGAGGTAAAAGCTTTATTTCTAGAATGTTATTTACAAATCGGCCGGGCATATATGGATAAAGATATTGACCGGGCACTGGAAGCATATAATAATGCCCTGAAAATAGATAAAACTAATATATCGGCAAAAGAGGGATGTATCAGCTCTTATCTCCTGAAAATACAGGCTCTTATCGACAGTGGTAATATCAAAAGTGCAAAAGATATCTGCAGAAAAGTTAAAATTCTGTTACCGGAAGGTAATTTGTCCAAAAAGTTCAATAAAGTTATTCAGGAGATAGCTGACTTTGAAAAGAAATCTTCTTCTAAACCGGTTCCCGATACTTATATTCCACCATCAGAAAATCCGCCGCCTGAGAATCTGCCGCCTGAGAATCTGCCGCCTGACAATCTGCCGCCTGATGTAATGATGTAACATGGATCAGATGAAGGTAATATGATCGTTGTATAGACGAATACCCTGGAAATTTCAGTGGTCAGCCCATTCCCAGAACAAATAATACCATTTGCTATCAATTATTTTTATATACAGGGTTCTATGACGCATTTCTTTTCTCCTGTACCTGACCACAAAGCCTTTCACCGCTCATTATTCATTATCCATGGAAATTCGATTCCTCCGTTAGAAAGATAACCCTCTCTGTTCCAGGCTATTACTGTAATGATATTTTTCCCTTCCTGCAAAAAAGGAACACCTGAAAGATCTATATTTATAACACTTTTACCCTCATATGTTCCTATTTCTTTATTATTCAGATATATTTGAACTTTACCTGTGCCTCCTCCCTGATCAAACAGTTTTACCGTAAGGATTTTATCTTTCCCCGGAAGTTCTACTTTTATTTCAGGAAAAATATGCAGGTCTTTCAGGGATATTATTTCTCTGAAAGGTTCACTGTTAAATCCTGTTATCTTTGCGAGTAATCCCGGTTCGTAATAGCAATCCTTCAACTGAAATAACATTATTGGCATATTTTTTGTGACAAAATGTATTGATTTCATACCTTTAAGTGTTGCGTCAAACCTGCCATCTTCTCTTATAATGGCCCAGTCATATTCATCTGTCGATATGATAGTTCCTGACTCTTTACCGGAAATAGTATCCCACAGTTTTATTTTCATATCATCTCCGCCTGTTGCTATTATTTTTCCTGACTGTGACCATGAAATAGAATTAATTTTTTTCGAGTGGCCCTTCAGTGTCAAAATTTCTTTCCCTGTAGCTATATCCAGTAGTTTTATACCATTATTTATGGTAGAATATGCCAGAATGTTCCCGTCAGGGCTGAATGATACAGGAGGTAATCCCTCGAGCTGTAAAATTTCTTTCCATTGTTCCGTTTCCCATAGTATTACTCTCCCGTCATCATTACCGGCTGCCAGTATTTTCCCATCGGTACTGAAGGTGAGAAATGTGTTGGAATTTTCTTTGTCACCTGTTTCCTTATTATTTATCTCTTCTCCTGTTTTTATGTCCCGGAGACTTATTGTTGTTTTGTCAGTGCTGAATAATTCATTCCTCATCATGCCTGCAGCCAGTATATTATTATTGATTGATAAAGATGTTACGATATTTGGAAGATTTTTTACGAGCAGTGCTATATTATTCCCGGTAAGATCGTAGAACTTGACTGTGTTTCCGCATGCTGTGGCAATTCTGTCATCGCCTGCAAGGGCAACAGAAGTAATATAATTTTCTTTATCCTCTATGGTTTTCAGTAATTTACCTGTTTTTATATCCCAGAGTTTAACAGAAGAAGAACCTGCTCCTGCCAGCATGTTCCCCCTGTGGCTGAATATTATTCCATATGTCAGTTCATTTTCTCCGTAAGGATCTGTGAAGTCTGTTGTTTCAAGAGGAGGAAGGCTTTTCCCTGTTTGTAAATCCCATAACATGATAGAAGTTTTTTCTTTTCCGTATTTATATTTTCCCGATATGTTATAGTCAGGATTGAATATATACCTTTTTATGATACAGGCAAGGATTTTTCCGTCAGGACTGAAAGTAACCGATGATATGTAATTGGCTTTCCCGTTCAGATATCTTATCTGTGAATTTATATCTCCCAGAGGGTCTATTGTACTTACATCCAGCAGTCTTACCATGTTATCGTCACAGGCGATTGCAAGTGTCATTCCGTCAGGGCTGAAGCATAGTGACTCAACAGGATAAGGAAATGCTTCGACTTTAAATATTTCCCTGCCCCTCAGGGTATCCCACAGTATAATTTTTTTATCCTGGCCCGCACTGGCCAGCATTTTCCCGTCACGGGAGAAAGAAACAGACAGAACCGGTTCCGAATGGCCTGCAAGAGAATAGACCTTCTGCCCTGTAGCAATATCCCATATATTAACCATTTTATCCTCAGTTCCGCATGCAAGATATTTTTCATCTGAACTTAAAGAAATTGAGCATACAGGACTGTTAAAAACAGATATTTCTTTTACCTTATTATTTAAATCCCATAATCTTATTGTTCCGTCTTTGCCTGCACTTGCCAGTTTTTTTTCTTTCCGAAAAAATATTAATGATAATACTGCTCCGGAATGACCGGTAATCGTAAAAACCTCTTTACCGGTTTCTGTATCTAAAATATTTATGCTACCATTTTTAGCTCCTCCCAGAGCAAGTAATTTGCCATCATAGCTAAAGGAAATACATTCTGTTACTGTACCAGGTTTTTTTATTTCCCAGATTACAGTTCTGTCTGTGACAGACCACAGTGTTATTGAACCTGAAGAACTTCCCCCTGCAAGCATAGTGTCGTCAGGACTGAAACAGAGAGAAAGAATACCTTCGGAATTTCCGCAGAAAGTTTTAAGTTCTTTGCCGGTTTTTACATCCCATAGTTTTACTGTTCCGTCAATACTTCCGCTTGCCAGAAATCTGCTGTCATGGCTGAAAGAACATACCCATACAGTATCGGAATGGCCTGACTGTGTTACAAGTTCAAGTTCCTGACCGGATGAAATTGAAATAACGTATAAAACAAGGATCCCCGTAAAGAGCAGGATTTTGTTCATAAAATAAAATAAGAGTAACGTATGAAATATCACACGTTACTCTTTTCTCCTTATCTTGTAAAGATTTGAACCCTGTGATTGAAAGTATCTGCAATATAGATTTTACCGTTAACAGGGTTTATGGCCACACCGAGAGGTGTATTAAATTTATCATTTGTATTTCCTGCTATACCTGCTACACCTGCAGTATCTATATGTTTTCTGTTACGGTCATATACCTGAACTCTGTGGTTGCCGGTATCTGTTATGAAGATATTTTCATTACTGTCAAAAGCTATATCTCCGGGCCTGTAAAAATGATAATCATCACTGCCTATTTTTCCAAGCTCACCTATTGTTGCTATATATTTACCGGAGGAATCGTATATTTGAACCCTGTGATTTTGATAACTGTCACCGGTATATATATTATCATTTTTATCAATTGCCAGACCGTCAGGAGCAAAGGAACCGAAATAATAACCAGGGTCATTCGGATTTGATGAACCTATTGTCTGTAAAAGGTTATCTCCAGAATCTACTTTACTTATACGGAAATTTCTATAGTCACTTATAAATATATTGCCGGAAGAATCTACTGCCACATCAAGAGGTTCATTGAAAAGCTGCCCGTTCTTACTTTTTAATACACGGATAACATTCCCGTTTTTATCAAATACTATAATCCTGTCGTTAGGCCCGTCCGATACATAGAGATTGTCTTGAGAGTCTACGGTAAGTCCTGACGGATTATATATGCTTACTCCTTCCGCACTGTTTAACGTACCTATATAGTTATTATTTATATCAAATTTCTGTATTCTGTTATTAAATGCATCTGATATATAAAGATTACCAGAACTGTCGATTGCGAGCCCTTCCGGTCTGTTCAGATGATTATTATCACTACCGGATACAGTACTTTCTCCTATAGTTCCGCGGTATATAAATGTCGAACCTGGAGAAGATGTGAGATTAATATCCTGTGTTGTTGTGGTACCGGGATTTATTTTTGTTATAGTGGAAGCACTCTGACTCTGATACTGGGCAACAACTGTTGCGGAGCCTGCCGGCACTTCAGGTAAAAAATAATGTCCCTTGCCGTCTGTCACTGTAAAAAAGGAGGTACCTGTGATTTCAATTTTTACACCTGATACAGGTTTGTAATCTGCATATACAGTTCCCTCTAAAGAACCGCTTTCAGGAGCTATAACTACGAGACTGTTAGCCTTTTTCTCGGGAGCTTTATTCATATAACATTCTATTTCTACAAAAAGAGGATATGTGCCGTTGAGGATAATACCGGGTCTTGCTTCTTCAGGTATTACATTGTGCAGTTCACTGGTTATTGAAGTCAATAAACCGCTTTTCTGATCTATAGTAATATATTTATCCTCTCCCTGCTCATTTTTATTGCTAATATGCCAGATTAATCCTGTATTGTTATCAATAACACCGATTAAATTTTCTTCCCCCCGTCCGGATGAATATATTTTCCAGGTAACATCATCTGTTTCCATAACTGCATCTCCTGTTTTCCCGTAGCAATAAAACTGATGGGATGACTTTTGAATAATAGTGAGCTGGTTGTCTTTAGAAGGAGAGATAAAGAATTGATCGGGTATGGTGCTTTCAGCTTCAGGTTTACCTATGGGAACCTCTTGGATAACTGATATATATCCTGATTTTTCTGCAGTAAGTTTTCTCATTCCGTCAGGTATGTCACTGAATAAAAAATAACCTTTTTCATCTGTTACTGCTATTTTATCCGTACCTTCCAGATGAACATTAACACCGTTCAGCGGGGCATATTTAATTCCCTGCCAGTTAATTTTTGAAGGATCATCTTTTATGATTATCATACCTGAAGTATCTGTCTGAGATGATGAAATTTTTTCATCTGAAAGAAGAGGTATACAGGCAAAACCTGCTTCGGAACTAAAAACGGAAGCTATAAGACCGACGAGAGCACCGCAGCCGGATAGTGTTGTAATCATAATTATTCCCGTTATGAATATCAGAATTGGTGTTACGATTTTTTTTAATTTCATTGATTTGCCCCTTTCTTATTATTCTTCATTGATCTTTTTCAGTAATTCTCTGATTTCTTTAGCAAGTTTCCCTTCAGGTTTTTTTGTGAGATAAATTTCAAATGCTTCTTTTGCCTTATTATATTCTCCTTTCTTTGCATAAATACGTCCGAGCCCGTAGTAAATAAGATAGTATTGCGGATCTATCTCTTTTGCCTTCTCAATTTCTTCAAGGGAAATGTCATAACTATTCATTTCTGCATAACATAAACCGAGATATATATGTGATTCTATTACGAAAGGACTGTCCGGTGTGTTTATATCCTCTGACAGGGCGATTACTTTTTTAAACCTCTCGATGGCATCTTTACAATTCCCTTCTATCGCATATGTGTGTCCCAGAAAAAATGTTGCCTCCGGTGATGTAGAGCCGGCTATGTCACAGGCTTTCTCAAAATAATTCAAAGCTTTTTTTCTGTCTTTTTTGAATATATATATCCTGCCAAGATTTATGTAAGCTTCTACATAATATTTATTATACTCCAGTGCCATGTTATAATTCTCAATTCCTTTATCCCATAATTCTTCGGCTTTATCTTCTCTGTTATTATCATAGTCAATGATTCCCTGAAATGTATATATATTGCCGAGACTCTTATAGGCTTCAGGCAGGTCAGAATCCAGGTTGACTGCTTCCGTAGCTGCTTTTAAAGCATCAGACAGAGAATTTCTATCACCTGTCTTAAAATAAGCAGCTTTGTAAGCCATGGCGTCAGCCAGGCCGGCACGGGCAAGAGCATAATTCGGATCAATTTCTATGGCTTTCCTGAAGAATTCTATGGCTTTATCATTATCTGAATCTCTGTATTTAAGATAAAACTCACGTCCCCGGGCGTAACAGACATAAGCAGAGCCCGATCTGGTATAATCTTTATTTACTTTTTTGACCTGTTCCTGTGTAAGTGTTACAGGTATGGATTTTGTTATAAACTGAGCTATTTCACCCTGCAATCTGTTTACCGACTCTATGTTTTCGCTCTTCTCTATACCTTCTATTCCATCCTTGATATTTACCGGCTCACTGGTAAAAACTTCTTCTTTTTTATCTTCCTTTCGGAGATCCAGTATTTGAGAACCTACTTTAAAACTATCTTTCGTAAGTGTCTGTATTGTTCCAAGAACTACCAGATCTGCATCCAGGAGATCACCTATCCTGGCAGCTGTTTCTTTTGTAATTACATCACCCGGTTTAATGCCAAGTTTCTTTTTAGCTCTTTCCAGATATTTTCGTTCTATGAGGTTTATATTTTTTATCTGTGACAGTCTTGTTACAGTCATATCGGCAAAAGATGCGCCTATATAACTTATTTCCGGTATATCGGGGGTAAGGTTAAATGAATTGATTGTAAGTACGTTTAATTGTGCGCCATAACATAATTTTTTAATATCTTTGATATTGAAATAATATAATAAACCTGCGAATAAAAAGAAAAATAATATAGATGTGGATACTCTTTTTTTCATAAAATTAAACTCCTTCCTCTCTTTATTATTATAATATTACACAGCCATCACAACCGGCAACTCGTAAAGGAAAATATAGATTTTTCTTTACGGTTGTGATTGAAATCAGTTTTTTTATATATAAAGGTTTCTATATTATACCATAAGTCACATAAATAAACCATAAATCACATAATAAAAAAGTTCTATGTAAATCCTTTAATATGCTTGACAAACTATTTGTTTTTGAGATAATTATAAAAGTAAGAAAATTTATATTGCTGAGGTGAGCATAAATATAGTTAGTTTCATAACTATCCATAAATAATGACCTCGTAATGCGTAATGCGTATGCGCGGGGATTAAACCCGTCATGCGTCAAGCGTTACGCTTCACGAAGATTTAAATTCTAATAAGTTATGAAATACACTATAATACATACATGCTCTCGTAACGCGTAACGGGAGGAAAACTTTTATTTATATGTTTATGCTCGGGTCATTATTATTTTATTTTAAACATTTATAGTGACATAAAGGTTATTTATAGACGGGTGGCACTATAAATTATATGCTGTTTTTATACAAAATTTATTTATGAAAGAGGTATTTATTTTTATGCGTATGTTATATTTATTATTACTGATTTTCTCTTTCCTTTTTTCCGGATGTCAGACAGATGTGGGGAACGAAAGGGATATACTCATAGGCGGTTCTACTAGTATAAGTGAGCTCAGCAAAGCCTGGGCGGAAGCTTACATGAAAGAAAATACCGGTACAAAGATTGAAATTCTATCAACAGGAAGTAAAAAAGGTATAGAAGATTTTCTTGAAGGTAAGGTGGATATTGCCGAGTCTTCAAGAAAAATAAGCACTGAAGAGATATTAAAAGCAAAGGAAAAGAATATTGATGTCGGTGAATTTTATGTGGGCTTTAATATTTACTGTGTGGCTGTGAATCCCGGTAATAAAGTTGAAAAGCTGGATAAGGAACAGATTAAAGGTATTTTTTCCGGTAAAATTACAAACTGGAAGGATGTCGGAGGAGAAGACGGAGAGATTGCAGTTCTATACAGAGAAATTCCCCAGGGAGAATATGATTATTTTCTTGAAAAATTTATAGATATAAGCAAGAATGTTGATATGAATAAACTTCCTGCCAATATCAAAGTCCTTAAAACACCTGAAGACATAGTCAAAGAAATTGCACAGAATAAAAATGCCATAGGATATTTCTTTATGAACTACCAGGATAAGAGCACAAAAGCTCTTGCTGTGTCCAAAGAAAAGGACGGTGAATATCTTATACCTTCGGTAGAAAATGCTCAGACAGGTAAATATCCTGTTCTTCGCCCTTATTATATGTATATAAGTAAATATGCCAAAAAGCCTCTCAGAGATTTTATAGATTTTATATACAGTGACCAGGGGGCTGATATAGCAAAGAAAAACGGATTCGTTCCCGTTCCAAACAAAGGTGAACAGAGAGAAACACTGTTTGAGTATATTTAGATAGTGAAAAGTGAAAAATGAAGGGTGAAGGGTGAAATTTACGCATCACGCATCACTCATCACGATATAATTATGGTAGATATAAATTTCCTTAAAGATTTAACCATAGAGTCCGGCAAAATAGCCCTGACTTATTTTGGTAGGGTACAGCCTTGTGAAAAGCCTGATAAGACTCCTGTAACAGAGGCTGATTTATTTTTGGATAAATTTATAACAGATAAAATCTGTGAAAAATATCCTTCTCATATTATTTTAAGTGAAGAAATGTCACGGAAGCCTGTTTTGAAAACAGATCATGTTATATGGGCTGTTGATCCTCTTGATGGAACTGCCTCTTTTTCCAGCGGTCTTCCTGTATGGGGTATTTCCATAGGGGTTCTCGTAAATTATATACCTCTTTACGGAGCGTTTTACATGCCTGTTACAGGTGAGCTTTATTATTCCGATGGCAACCATTCATATTCAGGGGAGCAGAAATTAAATATTTCTCATGCTGTGATAGATGAAAATTCTTTTCTTGCCGTTCCTTCCTATGCCCATCGTGCTTTTGATTTGAGGAAATTTCCCGGTAAAACCAGATCTATGGGCAGTATTGCTGCCCATATGTGTTATGTAGCGAGAAATGCAGCCATAGGAGCCGTAATGAGAGGTCATATATGGGATATTGCAGCAGGATGGGCTATCTGCAGAGCTGCAGGAGGAAAAATGGCTTTTATGGATAAAACCGAAATTGACTGGCATGAACTCTGTTCCTGTGATAAGGCAAAAAAAGAAGCTCTTCTTTCCGGGAAAGATAATTTTGAAGAGTTATTCACGTTACTTACAGAAAATAATAACAAACAGTGAGTTTACTCTTCTAACTCACTGTTTGCTTAATTAGGAATGAAAATTTATTAATTGTCTCTTTCCTCGCGTCACGCGTTACGCGTTACGCGTCACGATTAATATATTTGAGACATTTATTTAACTGCCATTCCTTAAAATTTTCCATTTTTTATAAATCACGTGCCGGGTTTTAAAGATTCTAACCCGACACCCAAAAATTGAAGGACATTATTTCTTTACAGTCCCTGTAATCGTGATGCGTGATGCGTGATGCGTAAATTACCTCTTCACTTTTTACTTTTCACCCTTCAAGACTCACGACTCGCGACTCACTCTTTATTAATACAGACGAGCTGAAAGATAATTACTGTTATATTATCTTTCCCCCCTCTTTCGTTTGCCAGATCTACCAGTTGTGCTGTAATTTTATCAAAATCAGTGGAAGATGTCACTATGGACTGAAGTTCTTCATTGGGAAAATAATCCCACAGACCATCACAACAGATTAAAACAATATCCCCTGGTTTAAGAAGTTCTTCGTAGGTGGCGATTTCTACAGGATGGTTGGGGCCAAGACTTCTGTAGATAAGGTTTTTATGAGGATAGTTCTGTGCCTGTTCCGGCGTAAGCTGTCCCATTTTCAGCAGACGTGTTACAAGGGAATGATCCTCTGTTATTTGCCTTATCTCTTCTGTGTTAATAATATAGGCTCTTGTATCTCCCACGTGGCCTACAAGTAATCTGTTACCTATAAGGAGAGCAGCTGTTATGGTTGACCCCATGCCTTCCCTGGAAGGATCTTCATGGGCATAGTTATAAACTTTTTCATTGGCATATTCAAGTGCTCTCGACAGAATTTTTGCATCGATAGGAAAATTGCATGATCTATCAAGAAGGCTCTCTGAAGCTTTTTCAGCCACATATCTTATAGCCATAGAACTAGCTACTTCTCCGTCAGACATACCTCCCATGCCATCTGCTACTATAAATAAACGGGGTTGAATAAATTCGGAACATTCATTCATAGTAAGCTGCATTGTAAGCATACTATCCTGATTTAAGTCGCGTACTTTCCCTACATCGGTTCTCATAGAACCTCTTATGCGGATATGAGCTTTTTTTTCTATAACAGTACCTTCACTGTTATCTTCAGGAAAACTATTTTTGTTATCTTGTTCGATTGTGTTATTAGGAGAATTCAACTAATTATACCCGTTATAGTGGTATATTTTATCCGGGTATTACACCCCCCTTGTGACTGTTAAATAATTTAAAAAGTATCACATAATCTGTGTAATATTATTTTTACACAAAGTCTATAACACTGTTAAAATTTTCATTTTCTAATTTTAGCATATTTTAATATTAAATAGAATAATTTTTAAAAGAAAATTCTAATAATTTTTCTGTAAAATCGTATAGTGAGTCGTGAGTCGTGAGTCGTGAGTCGTGAAAGCGCGGTACTAAATAATGCTCGCCAGGTAAATGAAAATTGTGATATAATTCATCTATGGATAAACTTGAGAAAAAAATTCTTTATAAAATAGGGGAAGCAAATAAAAAATTTAATTTGATTGAACATGGAGACAGGATTATGGTTGGACTGTCAGGAGGAAAAGATAGCTGGTCTCTTCTTCATCTGTTAGATATACTGAAAAAGAAGGTACCTTTTAAATATGAATTGATGGCAGTTACAATAGATCCGGGATATGAAGGTTTTAGAACGGATATACTTGAAAAAGCTATGGAAGAGATGGGGTATGATTATCATATAGAAAAAACCTGTATTCTGGATATTATAAAAGCGAAAATGAAGAGAAACAGCTACTGTTCTTTCTGTTCTCGTCTGAGAAGAGGTATTCTTTACGATCTGGCCGTTAAATTTAAGTGTAATAAAATAGCTCTGGCGCATCATATGGATGATTTTATTGAAACCCTTTTACTTAACCAGTTTTTTATAGGTAAGATAAAAGCCATGCCGGCAAAATTATATTCTGATGACGGAAGAAATACAGTTATAAGACCTCTCGTTTATGTAGAAGAAAAATATACTGTTGAATATGCGCGGGAAAAAGGATTCCCTGTCATATTCTGCAAGTGCCCTGGCTGTGACAGTCATGATTCCAGAAGATTTATGATAAAAAAACTACTTTTAGAACTGCAAAAAGAAATGCCTGAGATAAAAAGCAGCCTCATTAAATCACTTTCCTGTGTGGAAAGCCGGTATTTACTGGATAATTCTATTGAAGAAAAAGCTATGACATCTGTAGTGGAACAAAGTCCGAGTTCAATTGTTATTACCGATACGTCCGGTCATATTGAATATGTAAATAAAAAATTTACATCTCTTACAGGTTATACACCGGAAGAAGTGAAAGGAAAAAATCCAAATATATTAAAGTCAGGCGAAACCCATCCTGATGTCTATAAGCTTTTATGGGAAACTATAAGGGCAGGACATGAATGGAGAGGTGAATTTCATAACAAAAAGAAAAATGGAGAATTTTACTGGGAGTTTGCATCTATTTCGCCTCTGAGGGATATAAATGGCAATATAACTCATTTCGTGGCCATAAAAGAAGATATTACAGACAGGAAAAAAATGGAGGAAGAATTAAGACAGGCAAAAGAGCAAGCAGATGTTGTGAATCGTGTTAAAAGTCAGATGTTATCCGGTATATCTCATGAGCTCAGAACACCTATGAATTCTATCCTTGGTATTTCGAAGATATTAATGACCAGATATGCTGATAATTTAAATGAAAAACAGATTAAAGGCCTATCTATGATAAATGAAAGCGGGACAAGACTTCTTTCCTATATTGATCATATACTTGAACTGGCCAGGCTGGAGGCAGGGAAAACAGAATTAATTCTGGAATTATTTTCTCTTGAAGATATGATTGCCGATATAGAAGGTTTTATAAGAAATATTAAGAAAGATAATATAAGTTTTATTATAACAAGAGATAAGGGGTTACCTGTTTCGATCTTTTCAGACAGAAAAAAAATTATTCAGATACTTGTAAATTTTCTGGCAAATGCTGTAAAATTTACTTCTTCAGGAGAGATTGAACTAAAAATATCTATGAAGGATGAAACTGTCATTTTTTCTGTTCATGATACAGGAACAGGTATATCTTCAGAGAATTTAGACTTTATATGTGAGGATTTTAGAGATTTCGATAAGGGACAGTTAACAGGTTATAAGAGAATAAAAAGAGGGCTTACAATCAGTAAAAAACTTGCCATACTTCTACAGGGCAATATACATGTAGAAAGTGAACAGGGAAGGGGTTCTACTTTTTCTTTTATTATTCCTTACTTTAAAATTTGACCGGGATTTACAGGATTTATGGGATTACCGGGATGATTAATCTAATTCCTGTTCCCCGTAATGTTTAATCTCGAAAACAGCCATGACCGTTTCGGTCACAACGAAGTATGAGAATCTATTCCTCCCATCACGCGTTACGATTCTCATATAAATCCCGGCCGGCTTCAGGGGATTATCAGTATGATAAATTTAATAATGAGAGAGGTAAATGAATGGATGGTAAAGATAAGATTTTAATAGTTGATGATGAACCGGCAAATATATTTTTACTGGAGTTAATTCTTGAAGATAAATATGAACTGATAAAAGCCGATAACGGTAAAGATACTGTGAGGATTGCCGGAGAAGAACTGCCTGATCTTATTTTACTCGATATAATGATGCCGGTAATGGATGGCCTCGAAGTCTGTAAAATACTTTCAGATAATAATAAAACCAGGGATATTCCGATAATTCTTGTATCAGCAAAGATTCAGGATGAAGATGTAGAAAAAGGACTGGACCTGGGAGCAGTAGATTATATTAAAAAACCCGTTTCTGAGACAGAGCTTAAAGCAAGAGTGAGAACCGCTCTCAGGATAAAACACAGGGAAGATGAGTTAAAGAGATTGAATAAATTAAAAAATGATTTTCTCCATATAGTTTCTCATGATCTGCTTTCGCCTTTTACAAGTATTTTAAACAGTTCCAGCCTACTTTTGAACAGAGATTTTTCCAATCCCCTGAATGACATTCAGAAGGAATTGATTGATATAATTAACAAAGCGGCTCAAAAACAGCTTCAATATGTAAAGGATATTCTTACACTGGCTCTCCAGGAATCTGATAGTTTTACCCTGAATATTGAGGAGTGTCTTCTGAAGGGATTAATAGATGAAATCATAAACCTTCATAAGTTTACGGCAGATGGAAAAAATATATCTTTGATAAATAATGTGCCGGAGAATTTTCTTCTTTCCTTCGATGTAAACAAAATTTCCCAGGTTATTACAAATTTGATAAGTAATTCTATTAAATTTACTCCCAGAGGAGGAACTATTGAGGTTTCTGCAAAAGAAGAAGAAGGGAAATTTATTTTGCTCATAAAAGACAGTGGTGTAGGAATGTCAGAAATGAAGATAAAAGAACTGCTCGGAGACGGAAAGGTTTATTCCACTTCCGGTACAGAAGAAGAAATGGGGACAGGGCTTGGCGTAAGGATCTGCCGCAAAATTTTGGATGCCCATAAAGCGACTTTTCAGATAGAATCTGAAGAAAACCGGGGAAGTACTTTTACTATAGTTTTTAAGAAAAGTGAGTTGTGAAGAGTGAAAAGTGATATTTACGCATCACCCGTCACGATTATAACGCATCACGCGTCACAAACCACCAGTTACGCGTCACACGTCACGATTAATGTTATACATGAAGAATATATATAGAAAAATAGGATGTGCCATCAGAGATTATAACATGATAGAAGAGGGAGACAAAATTCTTGTAGCACTCTCTGGCGGTAAAGATTCTTTTACAATGCTTGATGCCATGTCCCGTCTTCAGAAACGTGCTCCTGTCAGGTTTTCTCTGTTTGTTACTATTGTTCATCCCGGATTTCCCGGATTTTCTGTTGATAAAATCGTACCATGGCTTGAAGAAAATAATTACGATTTTCAGGTAATAAACAGTAATATATATGAAACTGTTTTTAATGATCCGAAAAAGGCTGAAGACGGCTGTTTTTATTGTTCAAGACAGAGGAGATCTGTTCTTTACAGGCAGGCAGATACTTATGATTGCCAGAAAATATCCCTTGGACACCACTGCGATGATTTTATAGAATCTGTATTATTGTCTATGATGTATAACGGCAAAATAGAAACAATGCTGCCTGTGTTTGAAGCTGAGTCAAAAAAATTTAAAATTATAAGACCGTTAATATATGTAGAAGAAGAAAAAATAAGAGGATATGCTCTTGAAAAAAAATTCCCTCTTACAGACTGCTTCTGTCCCCTCTTTCATACGGGAAATCTCAGAAGAAAAAAAATAAAAAAAATGCTTTCTAAATTTGCAAAAGATGAACCTCATATAAAAACTACTCTGTTTCGCTCTCTTTCGAATTTCAATGCAGAATATATGCTTGATTTAACTTATAATAAGACACTGAAGAAATTAATAAGTCGTCCGGAGTATAAAGAATAACGTTTTTTCACACAGAAAATACTATATCCATCTAACATGTTCCATGTGCCAGAAGGGCTACATTCCTGCCTTCATTAAATAATTTATTATATATTTTACATGCATTGAGAGTTTTTTCAACTATAATTTCCTTTATGCCATGTTCTATTATGGTAAGTTTCACTTCTTCAGGAAATTCTATATTACCTTCCACTCCTATTCCTACGATTAAGACATCGATATTTTTATCCATTACACCTGTTATCATAGAGGCTGTAATGCAATGGCCTTTTCTTTCTTCCCATTTTGTGACCTCTTTTCCTATAAGCCTTATATCTTTACCGGCACCTACGGTGCTGCTGTGTTCTTTTCCGCATATTATGAATTTTCCCCATAAAAAATGTTCTACAGGGCCTCTTGGTTCAATGAGCATTTATAAGTCTCCTTTGTTGGCGTTGATGCGTCACGTGTGAATTTCACTTTTCACCCTTCACTTTTCACTACTCACCATTCACCACTCACTTATTATATCATATATACAGACGGCTCTCTACAGCTTCTGGAAATTTACTGGTACAGATTTTTAGTTGTCGTAGCTATTTCCCATACGGCAAATTCTCTTTTATAAATATAATAATCTATCATACCAAGTATTCTGGCATAACACTCCAATCCCGCTACCAATGGTATATAGGGTGCTTTTTTCAGTCCAAATTTATTGTAGCTTTTCAGCAGAATCTTCAAAATTCTTGTGACTTTCATTGTAGATACTTCATAACCGAATTTTTTCTTTATAGCCAGATGACCTGCAAATATTCTTCTTCTTACTCTTATAAAATCAGATATATGTTCGGCACCTTTATTAATTACAATAGCTTCAGGGACATATAGAATTTGAAATCCCTGGCCTTTTATAAGCGGTTCTATTGATGCTTCATCAACGGAAGTATTTTCCGGGATTTTATAGAATATATTTCTGAATGCTATTAACTCACCCATTTTCGGGTAATAAAGTGATAGTTGATGATGCAGTTCCCAGAGAAGATTTACGGAAAAGCCTGTAAAATCATTGTTTTTATTTACAGGAACAGGGTGGGCTCCTGTCATACCTATATTACTGTCTGAAAAAGGTGTTACCAGTTTTTCTATAGTATCCTCGTGAGGTAATGTATCTGCACTTTCAAGAACAAGAATTTTTTCAGTAGCTTCACGTAAAAACAGATTTACTGCCGAAGCTTTCCCTTTTCGTTCTTTTTGAACTAAAAGGCGTACCCGGTTATCAGAGGAAATATAATTTTTTACTATTTCTTCCGTATTATCGATACAGCCGCTTGCTATTACAATGATTTCTTTTATGGTAACAGAGGAGAGTTTTTGCTCTGTAAGTGATTTAAGCAGATGACCGATATTTGCTCCTTCATTATAGGCCATTATACCGATACTGCAGCTTAAGGTGTTATCTGTTTCCTGAGAGTGAAAATATTTCATTATTTCTGAGCAATAACTCCATTGTGATGGGCAAATAATACCCTGATAAATTCAGGAAAATACCTTTCTATAAAACTCAATTTAGCCATAAGTTTTTCGAAAGCAGGGTCATGTGTAAAATAGGGAAGATCATCAAATTTATGAGAGCATGTTTTATATCTTTCTTTAGCTCTATTATTCAACCATTTTTTCAGGAAAGGGATGAAATTGCCTATAACTGTCTCTATTGGTTTATCTATATCGGGCCAGAAGGGAATATCCAGGAGAAATGTCTGTTTTACTGACATCCCCCGTTTCTCAAGGGCACTTTTTATTTTTGGTATATTCATATAATTTATATTTCCGTGAATCCACGGTTCTCCTGTAAGGAGATGATCTATTTTATGGAGTAAAAAACCGTAGTTAAGCAGGTTCGGGACAATAATCATTACATATTTCCTGGAAATCCTTACCATGTTATCTATAATTTTTTCCGAATCTAGAATGTGAGTAACACAGAAGTTCCATACCAGATCAAAGGATTTATCGGGATAATCCATTTCAAAATTTTCCGATTTTTTAAAGGTCCCATTCATATTATGCTGTTTATAAACATACCCGGCTATTTCAATCTGTTTTTCAGAAGGAAGAATTACTGTAACCTGGCAGTTTCTCCCGGCAAAAGGTATGCTGTTCAGGCCTTTTATACCGGCCATGCCATCTCCCGGGCCTTCAAGGACAGTTGAAAAATCATATAGAAAATATAATTTTTCCAGAAGCTGTGACAGAGACCATCGTTCATAGGGTATTCCCATGCCGAGATCTTCTTCTCTTTCTCCTGTTAAAAGTGAAAAGTCCATATGAAATTGAAATCCTTTCTGAAGATCAACGCGTTATAATCGTGACGCGTGACGCGTAATGCGTCAAGGGTGGTTCGTGATGCGTGATGGGTGATACTATAATCGTGACGGGTAAATTTCATTTTTCACGACTCACGACTCACGACTCACTGCTCTCTACTCACTACATATTACATAAGAAAATAAAAAAATTCAAGTTTTTAGGAAAATTTCTTATAAAAAAGGAATTATCTGACGGGGATAGAAAATTTACGAAATGTAATGTCAAATGTTACTGACCTGAGCATAAGCATTTATAGTGTAGTTCATAACAAATTACAGATAATCCTCGCGTTACGCGTCACGCGTTACGCGTCACGAAGGTATATATGTATTATTTATGCTTACCTCAGTAATAAATAATACAGAGGAAATAAAAGTCCGGCTACCCGGCGCACATCACGATTTTTAAATAAATTTATGTTTATAAAATCACTCTTAAGGCCTCTCATTACTTATATAAAGAGATTAAAAAATATAATTATTCACTGCGATAATCTGGAGATTTTTTTTGATTCCCTTGAGATCTCGGGATGGGCTGTTTCAAATAAAACTATAGAGTTGATTGAAATTTATTTTGAAGGGCAGTTCCTCGGCAATGCCAGATACGGCCAGGCCAGACCTGATGTTGCTCTCGCCTACCCGTCGGTGCAAAAGAGTGGTTGTTCTGGATTTACATTTGTACATGAATTAAAGGGTTTAAAAGACGGAAGGACCTATGGAGTTATTATTAAAGCAGTAACCGATACAGGGCAGACCGCTTCTATAAATAAACAGATCCTTTTCAGAGGAAATGTGTCTTTTCATGAAAGGTTTATCAAGAGAAACACCCCTTCCTCTGCTGATCTTGTCTGGATAAATAAGATAAGTGAAAAATTTTCCGGTAATATTTCTCCTGAACATATTACATGCCTCCGGAAGACATATATTGAAACGCCTCCTGATGAACAATTAGAAGATCCTGTATATATAAAACATTATGAACCTTTTTTGAATGAAACATTCAAACCTCCTTCTGTTAAAGGAGTAAAAGCGGAATCTATCAATAAAATTCTTGTTGTGAAATTAGATCATATTGGCGATGTTATTTTAGGCCTCCCTGCAATTAAAATACTCAGGAAGAAATTTCCCGTTTCTCATATTACGGTGCTCTGCGGGCCATGGGCAAGACCATTGCTGGAAACTGTTAAAGAAATAGATAATATCATATGTTTCAATTTTTTTCATGAGAAATCGGAAAAGGGAGAAAAATTCCTTGAGAGAACAGAGCTTGAGACATTAAAAGAAACACTTCTTTCAATGAATTTCGATCTCGCAATAGATCTCAGAAGATTCAGTGATACCAGGGAAATTCTGAATATATCAGGTGCAGTATATAAGGCAGGATACAGCAGTAAAGACTGTTCCGTTCCTCTCAATATAAGTCTGAATGGAGATATATTGAAAGATGTGCCAAGACAGTTATGGAAACCGCATATTTCTGTTCAGTTATGTGAACTGATTATGTCCGTTCCTTCTGTTCATACTATAAATTATGAATATACTTTACCTGAACTGTCTTTTGACGAAGATATACCTGAAGATATAAAGTCAATTATTATGGAGACTTCTTTTATTGCAGCCATTCATCCCGGCTCCGGCACTACTATGAGGTGCTGGCCCCCTTCTTATTTCGCTCTGCTTATTGATTTACTTGCAAAAAAATATAAGGGTAAAATATTTTTATTTGGAGGAAAAGAGGAGAGGAATCTTATAGAAGAAATAATGGCTCTGAGTGTTTATAAAGATAATGTCATTTCTCTTGCAGGAATACTTAATTTGAAACAGTTTATGTCAGTTCTGAAACATTGTAATATTTTTATAGGAAATAACAGCGGCCCCGGCCATATAGCAGGAGTGCTTGGAGTACCTTTATTAATTATTTTCAGCGGTCATGTACTGCCTCATGAATGGCAGCCTTACGGCGAAAAATCGCTTGTTATTTACAGAGATACCTTCTGTTCTCCATGTTATAAATTACATCCGGAAGACTGTCCTTTTGATTTGAAGTGTCTTAAAAAAATTTCACCGGAAAAGGTTCTTGATGGTATAGGTGAGGTACTGGCCGTATCCGGTCAGAGGGCTATATGAAGATTTTACCTGATTTTTACGTGAAGTTAATTACTCAACCTGTGACATATATAAAAAAATCAATCCTTTATATAAAGACCCGCAGCTTAAAGGATTTTATAAGAAAAGTAAAAGGGAAACTGTTACTCGAATTAAACAGTGAGAAACTTTATAAAGAATGGATAAAGAGAAATGAGCCTGATGAAAGAGAACTGGAAAAAGAGAGATATACAAAATTCGACTATAATCCTGTAATAAGTATTATTACACCTGTATATAATACGGATAGGAATTTTCTTGTTGCCATGATTGAATCCGTTCTGGCTCAGACCTATTCCGAATGGGAACTGTGTATTGCAGACGGTTCTGACAGAGAAATTTATGTAAAAGAAATACTTGAAGCATATGAAAAAAAAGATAAACGGATAAAGGTAAAATTTTTGTCTGAAAACAGAGGAATAGCAGGCAATTCAAATGAAGCCCTATCCATGGCGACAGGGGATTTTATAGCACTTCTCGATCATGATGATCTGTTACCGCCTTTTGCCCTTTTTGAAGTAGTACATACATTGCAGCATAACAGAGACGCAGATTTCATCTATTCAGATGAGGATAAAATTAAAGGGCACACAAGATTGGACCATTATTTTAAGCCTGACTGGTCCCCCGATACATTAAGGAGTTATAATTACCCTGCCCATTTTGCCATATTCAAAAAAGATCTTCTTCTGTCAGCCGGAGCTTTCAGAGAAGGTTTTGAGGGGAGTCAGGATTATGATCTTATATTGAGAATATCAGAACAGGCAAAAAAGATAATTCATATACCGAAAATACTCTATCACTGGAGAATACATAAAGATTCTACTGCTGGAGATTTAACTGTTAAACCTCTGGCAGTGCAGTCTTCCAGAAAAGCTCTGGAAGAACATCTCACGAGGCTCAACCTGGAAGGTACTGTAGAAGATGGCCTTTTTTTAACCTCTTACAGGGTTACGTACACCATCAAAGAATATCCGAAGATATCTATTATTATTCCCAATTCCGATCATTCCGAAGATCTCTCCAGATGTATAAATTCGATAACTGAAAAATCGGAATATAAAAATATTGAAATAGTAATAATCGAAAATAACAGCAGGGAAGATAAAACTTTTCTTCTTTATGAAGAACTGAAAGAAAGAGCATATATAAAAATTATTACATGGAATAAGCCTTTTAATTATTCTGCCGTAAATAATTTTGCTGCAAAGGAAGCGGCAGGTGAGTTGCTTTTATTTCTAAATAATGATACAGAGATTATAAACAGTGACTGTTTTATGTGCCTGGCCGAACATGTCATAAGGAAAGACGTAGGTGCTGCAGGAGGTAAATTATATTTTCCCGACGGAACGATTCAGCACGGAGGGGTAATTCTTGGTATAGGTGATGTGGCAGGCCATTCTCATAAGGGCTTATACAGAGATTTCGCCGGTTACGGGGGAAGGCTGAAGGTAATACAGAATGTAAGTGCCGTTACCGCCGCATGTCTTATGATGAGACATGATGTTTTTAATGAAGTAAGAGGTTTTGATGAAAACTACATTCTTTCCTTCGGTGATATAGATCTGTGTCTTAAATTAAGGGAAAAAGGTTATTTAATTGTATGGACGCCATATGCGGAACTATATCATTATGAATCAAAGACAAGAGGCTATGAAGATACTCCGGAAAAGCAAAAGAGATTCTTCAGAGAAGTAGAATTATTTCACCAAAAATGGAAATTTTTTATGGAAAAAGGAGATCCTTATTATAACAGGAATCTTACACTTGAAAGGGAAGATTTTTCTCTCAGAATTTAGAGTCGTGAGTCGTGAGAAGTGAAGAGCAGGGGCGACCGTGTTCGCCCGGTTCCGGTGAAAATACGCATCACGCGTCACGATTATAACGCGTCACGTAACAATCACAGGAGTTGAACACATGATATGGAGTCTTTATTTTACAATCAAATAGAAATGATTTATAAAGAGGTGGACAGTCATTTGCCGGTACACAGCGAGAATCCCTGTAATGGCTGTAATATGTGCTGTACTTCTTCAGCATCTCAGGGTGCAACTGCCCTGGAATATGATTATATGAAAGAATATCTTATTAATTCTGGAAGATCTCCTGAAGAACTGGATAGATTTAAAGATTACGTGAGTAAAGTCAGAGACACTTCCACTGCTAAACTCCTCTATAATACCTGTCCTTTTTATAATTTTACAGAGAAAAATTGTAACATTTATCCAGCAAGACCATTATCATGCAGAACCTTCGGGTATTTTATAAAAGATGGAAGACTTAACCTTATACCTGACAGGTGCTTTTTGAAAAAAACTGTTAAAATATATACTGATAAAACGTTTGGAAGTCTTTTGCCATTTGCCCTGCCTTTTTATGATATGGTTTATTCATATGAGGAATTCTTGAAGGGGAATTCGTAATGCGTGATGCGTGATGCGTAATGTGTGATGCGTGTTTAATCCCAGGGCGTTTAATTAAACGCCCCTGCTTTTCACTTTTCACTCTTCACGACTTACAGATACTTCTCTCCCGCTTTTCTTCCTCTTACAACATGTGCCGGAGTGCCGTAAGCCACCACATAAGAGGGCAGATCCTTTAATACAGTTGAGCCTGCGCCTACTACGGTCTGTTCGCCTACAGTTATGCCATGAATAATACTGGCTCCCAGAGAAATAGCACTGAAAGAACCTATTTTTACATTTCCTCCCGTAGTTACACCTGGAGCAATACTTGCGTAATCTTCTATAACATTATCATGATCAACAGAAGCTCCGGTATTTATAATACAGAAATCCCCTGTTCTGGTATCGCTGTTTATTACTGCTCCTGCCATAACAACACATCCTTTTCCTGTGATTACATTGCGGGCAATCCGGGCAGAAGGGTGTATGGCATTGACAAAGACAAAATCAGGTAATATGTCTCTTATTTTTCTGACTACCAGAGACCTTATCCAGTTATCACCTATGGCCACTATTCCTCCGTAAATATCGTATTTTTTAATAATATGAAGTATATCATCACCTGTACCCAGAATTTTGTAGCCGGAAAAATCAACAGGTAAATTCTTATTGTCATCAATTAATCCTGAAATATTATAAATATGCTCTTTTTCCACTATATCTATAATGACTTTTCCATGACCTGAGGCGCCAAAAATTATTATATTTTTCATTATTATGACTCGCTTTGATCAGGAGTTACGCATTAATTTTATGTCATCCCTTCACGTATTACACATCACGCATTACGCATCACGTATCATGATACTCAATGATTACTTATGGCTTTTTGCAAATATTTTAAATCTTTTACCTGAGCATTATCATTTTCTGCCATGGCAAAATCAATCTGTCTTTTTAGAACAGTAGAGAATTTCTCATCCAGTTCTTCTTTTTTTTCTTCAATAGTATTATATAGAAATTCCGGAGATTTCGTATTTATAATCTGCCTGAGTGCCTGAATTATCTCTACATATCTTCTATATTCTACTGCAGAGATTCTTTTTGAGCCTCTATCACCAGGGGTGATTCTTGCAGGTTTCCATGAATCCTCAGATTTTTTCTTTAATCTTCCGGAATCTGCCCTCATTCGACCGGAATCTACGGGGCCAAATTTTTTCTTTTTTCTGCTTTCTTCTTTTTCAGTTTCTTCAATCGGCCTGATTGTAGTGACAGCAGGTTTTGCCGGCTCGACTGTAACCGTTTTTCTTATGTGGAGATTATCCATAATCTTGTACAGATAGCTCAGGGAATTGATAAACTCAGAATTCTCTTTTGCAGAAAATATTTCCATTTTTTTGTCCAGATACTGAAAAAAGCTTTCATCAAGATGTTCTTTATTCTGCTGTATTTCTATAATAAGAGAATTTAGAGAATCAAACTGGAGAAATTTTTCTGTCAGTTGAAGATGTTGCTGTGACAAGAGAAGCTCTTCTCCTGTTAGTTTTTGCCCGCATTCTTTACAGAATTTGGCTCCCGGCCTGTTTGATGATATGTTACAGAGAGGACAGAGTGTTGACGTTATAAATTCACTTTTAACTTCTGTTTTATGTGCAAAATCACTTTCAAATGTTCCATTGATGGTTTCTTTAGTCTCCGCTTTTGCCGGGGCTTCCTCTCCGGGTGCTTCGCTTTTCTCACATGTTTCTTTCTTTGCTTCAATTACTTCCTGCTCAATTATTTCTTCCTTTGCTTCATTTACTTCCTGTTCAATTATTTCTTCCTTTGCTTCATTTACTTCCTGTTCAACTATTTCTTCCTTTACTTCAATGATCTCTTCCTCGATAATATGTTCAAACTCATCATCCATTACCTCTTCCAGGACTTCTTCGTTTTTTTCCTGATCATCTTTCCCTGTGATTTTTTTAGAAGGAAAAACCAGTTCTTCTTCTTCTTTTATATGACTGACTTCGGATATTTCAATAACTTCTTTATCAGGTCTGTATGGTGTTATCGTATCAGATATCTTTTTGCTTCTGATTAACTCTACGAATAATGAATTGGCACTTGATGAAATAGGATGTCCTCCGTCAAAAGCTTTTCTTATAGAATCTTCCAGTTCTTTCCATGAAGTACCTATTTTATATATATACCCTGTTGCTCCTGCGTTAAAAGATGAAATGAATTTATGCTCATCCAGATAGGCTGAGAACATGATAATTTTCAGGTCAGGGCAAAGAGGCATAAGCTTCTGTGTTACTTCTATACCGCTTATTTGAGGAAGGTTTATATCCATCAGTATTATATCAGGTTTTTCTTTCAGATTTGAGAATATCTGAAGAGCTTCCTCACCGTTTGAAGCTTCTGCGACGAGTTTTATATCATTGAAATAATTGGTAATTTCTCTAAGGGAATCCCTCATTGTTTCTTCATCATCAACAACCATAACCTTTATTGCTCTTTTCTCTTCTTTATTGGTTACTATCATTTCCGGATGAGCCATAATAAGAGTATTTGTTTTATACTGGCTTACTATGGAAGAATATTTTTTATTATAAGCTGTAAGGAGATCCTGTTTAAGCTTTTTTGCACTCTCATACCTTAATTCCGGTTTGAAATTTACAGCTTTAATTACTATATTGTCTATATCTTCCGATATGGGTAGATCCGGCCTTGCTTCACGAAGAGGTCCAAATTCAAAAGCAATTTCCGGCAGATTACCTGTAAGAAGCTCGTAAAGTGTTACCCCGAGAGAATATATGTCACATCTGGCATCAAGTTTACCAAGATATTGTTCAGGTGCAGCATATCCCTCTGTTCCATATGATGTATCAAGTGTTTTTTTGGATGTAGCTGCCGATGCGGAGCCAAAATCAACCAGAATAATAGCTCCGTCTGTTTTCCTTATTATCAGATTTGCAGGCTTTATATCACCATGGATAATGGGAGGAAACTGACCATGTAAATATTCCAGAATTCTGCAGATCTGTATGGCCCATTCAATAACCTGCTTTTCAGAAATGGCCCCTTCTTCATCAAGAGTTAATTCGAGATCTTTACCGTCTATATAATCCATCACAAGGTAATAACGTTCATTCTCTATAAAATAATCAGTTACACATGGAATATTCGGATGTCTGAGATTGGCAAGTAATTCTACTTCTTTTTTAAATAAATTTATACTTGCTTCATATTCCATTTTAGACATTTCTTCAAGTCTTTTTTTGAACAGTTCTTTTATGGCACATACCTTGTTCAGTCTTATATCATACCCTAAATGAACGCTGCCTATACCTCCTTCCGTAAGAGGAGATATGATCCTGTAACGATCTGCAAGTAACTCTGTTGTAGGGGATTCTTCCTTGTCCTGCGGCGTAAGAGGATAACCACATTTTTCACAAAAAGCTATCCCTTCCGGATTATCGTGGTAACATTCCACGCATAGCATAATTTATCTCCTTTAAATTTTACTTTTAAAATTATAAACAATATATTTTTTAAAGTCAATTACATAGCGTTTTTTTACGATAGCTAGATTCATTTTTACCGGCAATTGCATCTGATTAGTGAAAAGTGAGCAGTGAAAAGCATGTAAAATCCGATTTTTTTCACTTTTCACTTTTCACTTTATCTTAAAAATCCTTTATTAATTTACATAATATTCAATCCTATTTGATAGGATCTATGAACTGCCTGGCGTAATCCTTCCGGTCTGGCAGAATCACCTGTTATATATATATCTTCAATTTCATCTTTCATGGCCATATAGAGAGAGTAATCAGGTTCGTATGATAAAGTGCATATGATAGAATCAAATTTAATTTCTTCCGGTTTACCCTGTCCCTTATAATCTTCTATAATTGCATGTTTCCCTGAGATGCCGGCTATTTTACTGTTTCTCTTTATATTAACACCGTATTCATTGAGTTTCTGCATAAGCATTTCCCTGTTCATTAAATCCATATCTGAAGCAAATTCTTCTTCTTCCCCTGCTATTGTAACATGCCCTTTCCTTGAAGCAATAAATTCTGCTAATTCACAGGCCAGGCTGTTGCTTCCTATGATGAGTGTATTTTTTCCCGGTTTTTCTTCTTCCAGAAAAACCTTTTTTATATCCAGCAGTGCTTTACTCTGTTTTAAGCCAGGTATATCAGGAATTTTAAATTTAGCTCCTGTTGCCAGTATAAGAACATCAGGTTTTGCCTTTTTTATATCTTCCCCTGAGACTTCTTTCCCTGTTTTTACTTTTACTCCAGATTTTTTTATCTGTCCTGTAAGGTAATTAAGAAAAGCTTCTACCGGTTTTTTCCCCGGTGCAAGGGCAGCATACCGGAAATCTCCTCCCAGTTTTTTCTCTCTGTCGAATAGAGTAACCTTATGTCCTCTTCTGGCTGCAGTAATTGCGGCAGTCATACCTGCAGGTCCTCCTCCTATTACCCATACATTTCTTGATTTCAATGGTTTTTCCGGACATGGATAAGACTCTCTTCCTACTTCCGGATTTATATCACAGAGGGCTTTCAGATTTCGTTCTATCCGGTCGATACAGCCGCAGCAATAAATACAGTGTATAATGTCTTCGACTTTGCCTTTTCTGGCTTTTTCAGGGAAATCAGGGTCACACAGCAATGGCCTTCCCAGTGCTACTCCGTCTGATTTGCCTTCTGCTATTATCATATCAGCACTTTTTGCATCAGGAATTTTACCGCATGCAAAAACAGGTATATTTACTATTTCTTTTATTTCTTTTGCGAGATAAACTACATTTTCCACCGGCGATCTCATGGCAAAGAGCCCGTCTCCTGCCATACATGATTCGAAGTTTCCTGCTGTTACAGTCAGATAGGCTATACCGGCTCTGACAAGATGTTTTGCGAATATTCTGGCCTCTTCAAGTTTAAAGCCGTCAGGCATAAGTTCATCTGCAAGGAATTGATAGCCTACAGGATAGTTTTTACCTGTCACTGTTTTTATATTTTCTACTACTTCAAGGGGGAATCTCATTCTGTTTTCCAGAGTTCCTCCGTATTCGTCGTCTCTCCTGTTGGTTTTTGAAGAAAGGAACTGTGCCAGCAGATGACCGAAAGCTCCGTGCAGTTCTATCATGTCAAATCCTGCAATTTTTGCCCTTAGAGCTGCCTGACTGAAGGAGCTTATTGTATTATTTATTTCCATTTTTAACATTGCTCTCGGTTTGATATTTATACCGGATGTACTTTCAATAGAGAGGTCCGATGCAGATATAGGTTCATCGACATTTGCCACTCTTCCACTGTGCTGAAGCTGGATTACTGCTACAGCTCCATTATCTTTTATAGCTCTGGCAAGTTTACTTAATCCGGGAAGAAAACTGTTATTATCTATTCTGAGCTGTGACAGATTTGTTCTTCCTTTTAAATTAACCAGCGTAGCTTCTACGACAACCATAGACGCTCCGCCTCTTGCTCTTCTTGCATAGTAATCAACACACTGATCTGTTACAGTACCATCAACATGACCGTAACCCATTAACATCGGAGCCATGGTTATTCTATTTTTTAGCCAGTATCCACCTACTTCTAAAGGTTGAAAAAGAGAGGTAAAATTATTCAAATTCAGCACTCCTTCCATTGTTTTCTTGACCTGTCACCTGTTACGAATCTATTAGATTAACTATAATTTTATATATTTTTTGAAAAAATCCTGCTTCAAATACAAGAAACTATAAATATCTTTCACTATTTTTTTTGCATTTTGAAGGAACAGTAGATTTGCATGGAGAATAATCTTTAAATTAAATTAATGAAAATTGAAAAAATTTATCATGGAAGGAGGTGAGAATCAGATGAAAAAGAAAGAGATAATGATTTTCACTGTTGCATTTTTTGTTTTATTTATGTCATTAGTACCAGTTATGGCTACCCAGGTAACTCCTTCCTACAGATGGTCTCCTGCGAGACCGGAACAGGTCATAGAACAGTTCTT
>JAKPQU010000469.1 GCA_029555925.1 Bacillota bacterium | reverse complement strand
TAGTAAATGCCCGTCATATAAAGAATGTACCTGGTCGTAAAACGGATATAAAAGACAGCAAATGGATAGCAGGACTTTTACGACACGGATTACTAAGGGGAAGTTTTATCCCCCCTCAGGAGGTAAGAGATTGGCGAGACTTAACTCGTTTACGAAAAAGTTATACAGAGAGTTTAGCTGATTATAAGAAGCGTGTGCAGAAGTTGTTTGAGACAGCCAATATTAAAGTTGATTCAGTAGTATCTGTTTTATTCGGCAGTACCGGAAGAAATCTGATGAACCTATTAGTAGAAGGAAAAAGTAAATTAAAGTTATCCGATATAGAGTATTGTGTAAGAGGGAAACTGAAAAATAAAGTAGATGAACTTTATCGTTCCTTGCAGGGTTTCTTTAGAGAGCATCATCGTTATATATTAAAGACATTGCTTGAAACAGTAGGTAATCTGGAGAAACAAATACAGGATATTGATAATCGTATAAAAGAATTAATGAAGGAAAAAGAAGATTTATTAAAGAGATTAAAAGAAGTTCCAGGTATTAGTGATATAACAGTTCAATCCATTGTATCCGAAGTTGGGACAACATTAGAGAACTTTGAAAATAGTTCATCTTTTGCTTCCTGGGCAGGCTTATGTCCTGGTAATAATGAAAGTGCTGGAAAACAGCGTAGCGGAAGAAGTCCTGTAAGGAATAAACCACTGAAGACTATTATGGTTGAAGTAGCCTGGGCAGCTGTAAAAAAGAAAGGGTCTTATTATAAAGATAAATATTATCGTCTTAAATCTCGAAGAGGTGCTAGAAAAGCAATCATAGCCATTGACCATCGAATACTTAAAGCTATTTACTATATCATTAAGTATGGAGAAAAATTTAAAGATTTAGGTGAAGATTATTTAGACAAAAAAAATAGTACAAAAAAAGTTTCCATCTTAAAGAGAAAAGCTGAATTACTGGGGTATCAACTAATAGAGAAAGCAGCATAATAATAAAATTAGGACTAACTATACAATATTTTGAAAGTGTTTTAAATAAGGAAGGTGATTATAATTGCAATCTTTTAAAGGTCGTGAGTGCGAACTGAAGCTATAAAGCCCGAATACCAACAAGACCTCTGTCAGTCGGTACAACAAAATGTTTTGGCTCATAAAGAGACCACGTATATAAATATCTCATTCCCAACTGGCACATAAAAGATGCACATATCAAAAAAGTTTACAACGTTCTTTTAAACCATAGATCCATATTCTCATATAAATTCTCGTAGAATTCTATTCATCTGAACATATGAATAGGATACATTATATTTTTCTTTTACTAAACTTATTACTTCTTTTGTCGTCCAATATAATTTTTCTTTTAATAAAGCCTTTAATTCTGCCTTCTCTTCCTTTCTTAGCCTACTTTCTCTTCCGCCTCCTTCTCCTCTCCTATTTTCAAGACCTCGTCTTTTTTTTATTCCATTCTCTCTTCCATTCATATAGAGTTGCTTCAGGAACTGTTGTAATTTCTGATACTTTTATTACGTCATTATTGTGTAACTCTAATAATCTTAAAGTTAACTCTTTAAAATCTTCACTTTTATCTTTT
>JAKPQU010000463.1 GCA_029555925.1 Bacillota bacterium | reverse complement strand
TAGTAACCATTTATCAGCTTCTGCCTGACAGGCTCTTACGAAGAAAAATAATTTGCCTTATTTAATTTGTTTTACAGACAATAAATTAGCCCTTATTTAATTTTTAATCCTATATAAAAAACTAATTTTTCTTCTCCAGAGGCCGTCAGGCAGAAGCTTTTTACGGATACCATTTTACCTGTTACGGTACTCAGGTCAATAAATTTAAAAAAATAATGCTTAAAAGAATAGTCCATGTCATCATAAATGAGTGGCAAGTAACTGCGGAATTTCCGCTTCTAACCACTCATTATTTCAGCTACCGGCTGGCTGGACACATACCCCGGTATTAACTTGTATAAACTTATTTATTATCTTTTAAACTTTTCATAGCAAAAGTCATACTGGTTCGCAATCTGTTCAGAGATGCGCACAGCGTGGAAAGTTCGCTGAAACCTGTAGCCTGAATTTCCTGATCCAGACCTTCTCCTACACTCATCTGATCTGCCCTGGTTATGAGCATTTTTATAGGTTTTGTAACAAGAGTGTTTAGAACAAACGCCATTGTTCCGACCAGAGTGATTGTGCCTATAATGCCTATGATTATGATAAGATGAAATATACCTTTGAAATCATCCGCATAGAGTGTTGCATTCACATACCATGGCGTGGATTCCATTTTAGTAAAGGCCATATATTTATTTCTATTTTTATAAACATAAGAAAAGAAATCACTTTTAGAGCCTGAATTAAGAATACGTTTTGTAAAATCGGTATTTGCCAGCTTATCAGTCAGGTTAATGCTTGAATCCATTGTATGGATCAGGGTTATTCCCTTATCATCTGTAATATATGCATAACCTTCTTCACCGTATTTCTTTGTATAAATATACTTTTTGGCAAATTTTTCTAGATCCATCGAAAAAGCTACCATCCCGACAAGTTTGTTACCTTCATTATAAACAGGTGCTGCAATCAAAAAGCTGACATTGCCTGTAATGGATGATTTAGTTGCATATTGATCTACATAAAATTTTTTGCCCTGCCTTGAACAGGCTATCCAGGCAGGAAGACTTGAAACATCGTTGCCATTATTACTCTTATTATAATCTGCCACAACAACACCATTTTTATCTGTAATAAAAATTGTATCAAGGTAATTACTTGAAGTATACAGGTCATCAATAAGTACCGGTATTTCCCTGATATTTCCGGTTGTAAGTTCAGTTACAACAGTCGGATTTTTTGCATAACTGCGGAGAGCCACTCCGTCGGTTTGGATCCATGCGTCAATTATTTCACTTAATTCTTTGGATTGTTGCATTAAATTTTGCTTCTGTATATTATAAGCATTGGTGTGCACATAAGAAGTAATAATAATAATCATGAAAACAAATATCAATATTGAAATTATGGAAATATACATATTGACCTTAACTGCCAGACTGGTGTTATTCATACAATGCCTCCTAAAATAACTTTAATTGTGATAATGCTTTTTATCAGACATCAGAAAAACGTACTACAATATTTTGTGTGGGTACCATAACCTAATCGGTGTAACGGAATGTTACACAAAATTTATAAGAGATAAAACGAAGAAATTCAGTAATTATTCACCTTCTTTCCGGGAAAATAAGACCCTACAATTTTTCTTATGAAGTCCCCCCCGTAACTTAAGGGTCTTATCAATTTTTGTAAAGGCAGCACGTGCACAAATACTCCTTCTATAATAATATTGAAAGAGGATAATATAAAATTATTATTTATACTATATATTTGCAAAAACTCTGCCAACAGGAATATGTATTGGCCTACGGTTGATATTAAATATCGATAAATAAAGAGAAGAGCGGAGAAAATCGCAGGAATAACTTTTCTTCCGAATAAAGATAAAGTGTACCATCAATGACAGGATTTACAAAATAGATACAAAAATGGTACAGTTTTAATTATCCCAATTATGTACAGCCTGTGAGGCTAGTAATTATAACAGGCAAAAAAATGTACCATTATAATATCCTATTCAGTCAAGGTAGATTTCGCTGCATTGATGTCCAAATATATTACATATTTTTTTCTTTTATGATATAATGGAGGTTCACAATGACGGTTAGTAATACAATCAGTTTCATAATTTATAAAAAATTAAGTAATGGGTGATGCATAATGGGTAGCAACTTATATACTCATACATCACCCATCACATACAGAGATTATAGATTGTTATGAAATTAACTGTAAACCACTTATACAAATATACAAAAAATTATTTACAAAGGAGTTTTTTATGAAAAATTCACATCTTTTTATTCTTTTACTGGTAATATTATTTTCCGTAACATCCCTGTCTGTCATACTTTCAAAGGATCAGCCGGTACCGACAAAAATTCCAGAGAAAGAAGAAACTCAGTATACGGAAGATCCGAATAATATGAAAAAAGATCCGAACAATATGTTTGATAGATTGCCCGATACAGAATACACGCCGTTCATTGTACTTACCAAAAAAACGCTGGAAGAACTGGAAGACAAAGTATGGTATCAGATTAATAACAATACGATAGATGAGCTCAAAGACAATCTTAGCAGCGAAAAACTGGAAACGGTAACATCGCTAAAAAATGTAATTTTCTCAAAAGATGATCTTACGGAGACACTGAAGGCAATAGAAATTAAAGATGAGGATATAAAAATTGTAATAAAAAACAGTGAAAATAAAATCTCTGCTTCCAGAATAAAATCTCTGGAAAAACTGGTAAACAAGAAATTTACAGAAGAAGAACTTACATCTAAATTATATACACTTGGCTTTAAAAAAGATGAAATTGAAATAATTTTAACGTGCGGCGAAGCATCTGAAGAGAAAAATGAGCTTTATAAATGGATGACTTTTACGGAAGAAGACGGACTTATTTACAACGGAGTAATTACATTTGAATTCGACCCCCAGGGCTATGCATGGATTGGTACAGGTAATGATGCAGATCCGAAATTCGGAGGTGTCAGTGTTTTCAACGCGAGAGGTCAGTTTGTTTCCTTTACTGCCCGTGACGGACTGGCAGATAACAGGATAAATGATATATTATTCTTACCACTGGCAAAGGAAGATGTTCCCAGAACCGGTAAAGGCGGAATATGGTTTGCTACAGGTTATGGTGTTACAAAACTGGACAGAAAAGGCAAGAGAACAACCTATGATAAAGCAAACAGTCCTCTTCCCGATAACAGAGTATCTTCTCTTGTTTTAGATGATTATGAAAATCTCTGGATGGCCACGTTCGGCGGCGGAGTAGCAATGATGGATCAGGGGGGGAAATGGACTGTTTACAACAGGAATAACGGTCTTGCAGGAAACAGGGTAGTTCCGTCATTTAAAGATAAAGACGGAAATCTGTGGTTCGGCATATGGGACGGGGGGCTTTCCACACTGCAACCGGGTTTGACCATTGATAATGACACAATAAAAAATTTAAAAACTTATTTTAACGTTTCCAAAGATAAAGATGATAAAGATAATAAAGAAGAAGGAGAGAAAACCGTTAAGAAAAGTAAAATAGAACTGCTGGAAGAGCTGAAAAATAAGAAATATTCCGAAACAGAACTGGTTGAAAATCTGGAAAAAATGGATCTCACAGAAAAAGAAATAGACATTGTTTTGAAAGAAGTAAAGAAATCCGGTCTGAAATGGACAAATTATTCTATGGGCAACAGCGGACTTGTAAGCAATTCCGTCACAGCTATAGCTCAAAATCCTGTTGATGGGAACATGTGGTTTGCCACATCGGAAGGTATATCGGTTTTCGACGGAGAGAATTGGACCAATTACAGGTCGGAAAATGACAAATTTTTGATAAGTAATTTTGTAACATCTCTGGCTTTTGAAACGGACGGCACTCTGTGGATTGGATACTGGGGCGGAGGCGCAACAGTTTTAAGGCGTGACGGAACTTTTAAAAACTTCAAGGCTGAAAACAGCGGACTTATAAGTAATTATGTCGGCGCCGTTGCAGTTGACAGAGATAATAATAAATGGTTTGGCACTTACAGCGGATTTTCAGTCCTTCATGAAGAAAAAAGAGATGCCCTTAAAGGTGACCCTGTTTTCAAAGATCTTTACTCGAAACTTCCTTTTAACGGTAAATTTAACCTTATAGGTAAACCGGACTTATCAGATTACTTTTCTTTTAACGGTAAAGAAGGTATTCACAAACCTGAACCGGAAAACTTTAATACTGCCTCATATCACTGGCAGAGGTCAGGTGAGAAAAATGAACGAATAAGTCTTCGTTTTGCCATGCCGAAAGATCATTACGGAGATGTCATATGGGCTTACGGAGCTTTCTGGGGTGACGGAAAAAATCTGGAACAGGGCGGGGCTATGACCTATTCAATTACAGAAGATATGATGGGCAATACATGGGCAGAATTCAGCGGAGACATTGAAAATGCAGATTTTCTGTCTTACGGCTATGTCAGTGATTACAGGAAGCCCATGATAGATACAAAACAATCCTATCCATTCCCTCAGGCTATGCCTCTGGAAGTAAAAAAATACCTTCTGCCAGGCCGTTATTTACCATCAGATAATACAATTATCACTCAGGCAGCCAGTTCTATAGTCAAAGAAAACCATAAGAAGAGAGAAGGTATATCAACAGGAGATATGTTTCTTACAGTAAAAGATATACTTTATTCACCACTCTTTCGTGATATGCCCTATAATTATTTTCTGAATATCAGTGAAGACAGAACTTCCGATAAATTTATAACATCGACTTCGAAGGAAGGACTGGTAGAAGACGCAGTAACAACTCTCAGAAAAAATACGGGCGTATGCTGGTCAAAAGCAAGGCTCTTTTGCTCTCTCTGTAAAGCAGCAGGAGTTCCTGCAAGACTGGTAGTAGAAAATGGCCCCTATGTATGGTCTGAAGTATGGATAAACAAAATAGGATGGGTACCGGTGGAAACAGCTCTCCCTGCCTATGATTACGGCGGAGCAAACAGAATATCTATTCCCAAGGTTTTTCTGGACAGTAAAATACCGGTGTCCTCAGTTTCAGGCAATGATGATGATACAAAATCAATTGACTGGTATCCTGCTGTAAAAGCTACCTTTGATCGTCTTAACCCTAAAGAATTACTGGATTTACCAAAATTAATGAGGGCAAAGATTTTAATACTTAAACCTGTTGAAAAGAAGCAGACAGATGCTATTCCATCCGATACCATGGTACCTCTGGCTGATGGCTATTATTTTATAGCGGAACATATTCAAAAAAATGATACCATAGATGAAACCTATATCGATAATATTTTGAAAGAACTTTATGAACCGTCATATGAAAATAAAAGCATCACTCCGAAACCGGATAAGACTCCGAAACCGGGGAAGGATAAAATGGACGAACTGGACAGAGAGATTTACGACATAGAAAATTATGATATGTATAACAATGTACAGTCCATTTCAGATACAGGAGAAGAGCCATATAAGATCGCAATATATAACAGATCGGAAAAGATAGATGAAATAATCATCAAAGAACTGGGGAAACCTGTAACGATAGAAAAAAAGGATATATTTACTCTTACCTTCATACCGGTAAAAATAAATAATTATCTTATACTGGACATTATAAAATGGAATATCAAAGGAGCAGTAAAGGAAGAAACCAGACCTTTACCTGTTCCGAGTCCTTCACCTTCAGGAACTCTTACTCCGTCGCCGCCGGCAGTTCCGTCTACGACCCAGACGCCACCGCCGGCAACTTCTACGCCACCGGCGTCTCCCCCGACCGGTAGCACACCGCCTCCCGGTGGACCACCTCAGGGTAGTCCCCCTCCGGGTGGTAATCCACCGGCACATCGCCAGTAGGACAAGGGATTTATATGAGAATCGTAATGCGTGATGGGAGCACAGATTCTTATACTATTTAGCTTTAGACATAGTAGTCTGCCTGCCTGGTGTTCCGGAGAAAAAAATATCACGGCAGCACAGGTATATTTTATTGAATTATAATGTAAAGTAGCATGATCTAAGCTGTAACTGTTATAAACGTTCCAGTTTAGATTTTTTTCGGAGGAGCATCAGGCAGGCAGACAGTGTTTACCTATTATTCAAATTGTTCAGTTTAATTAAAGCAATTTGGTATTATTCTTCGTTGTAACCGGACGGGTTATAAAAGAAACAGTGAGTGGAACGATGTTCCACTCACTGTTTTTTATCACCTCATACCTTGTAATCAGAGCCCTCCACACGAGCTGCTCTTCATCCCATCATCCCTGTCTAGAAAGCCAGCTTCATCCACGTAGATACTCTGTTTGCATTATAATTAAGGAGCGGTTCCGAATTATAAGTAGAATCTCCGTTATAACATCTGTAATCCACTCCTACAGATGCATCTTCACTGAAGTCATAACTCAGGGATACACCGGGTATGTGAATGAGTCCGTCTATATCAGCACCGCTATCATCTATACCCCTGGTTTTTACCATCTCATAAATACCTGTTACTTTAAATTCATCCGTAACATTATAACTTCCTGCTACATGGATATAATGTCTTGTCGTATCAAATTTATAAGTTGCATAATCTCTTTTAAAATTAAAGGAAAAGTAATGGCCTTCAATATAAGCTTTATCTGTAATCTGATATACACCGCCTATATCATAGAAAAACTCTTTTCCTTTATCTGCAGAATTATTAAGGAAGGAATGATCCTGAAAACCATATGACGAACCGATAGTTGTTTGAGGGTTTGTATCCATTGTAGGATCTATCTGACTTTCATAGGTAAGAGATCCAAATATATGTCCTCTATCTTCCGGGAAATTATATTGAAGGGTCATATTAAATCCTATTCTGTTAGGGCGATAAATAGATGGTATATAAACACTTTCACCTATATCACAGCATTCAGTGCTCTTAAATTCAAAGATCCTGTGGAAATTGAATGGTTCATAATTGCCTTCTATACGCAGAAACTGAGCTTTATAGTCCAGTGCCGACCATTTGCCTTCTCCGCCCAGCACCAGAAGATTACCACTTCGTCTCGGGTCTGCACTGTCCAAAAGATTGTAGTCAAACCAGCTCTGATTAAATTCTCCGAAAATTTTAAATTTATCTTCTTCCAGTATTTTATAACTCCCTCTTATACCAAACAATATTTCATCTCTCGGTATCATATCTATGCCGGGGTTTGAAGCGTAATCTTCATATATGCGCAAATAGGTGGCATCAAAATCCAGTTTATCATTCTCATATCCTCCTAGAGCTCCGTACATTCTATTATGAAATCCGTTAAATTTATAGTAATCAGATAAATACAGATTAAAAGGATTATAACTGGAATAAAGTGGTGAAGGCCCGTAATCCAGCCAGGTAAGATCATCTGCTTCAACCAGTTCGAACTTGTAGTTTTCATAGATATTTCCCTTTACATTGATACCGTTTACAGGGATAGTACTGGGCCCCCAGTAGGCAGGAGCAACTATACCGTAATAAATAAGAGGTGAAATTTTCTCAGGCTGATATTCACCGAAGGTTCCTTCTACCTTCCAGTCTCCGTCTGTTTTAAACCATAATTTATTCAGATTTGCCTGATAATTAACGCCAACATTATATATATTATCATTTGCATTAAAAGCACTGATACCTGCAGCATTATAAGGAGGTAATACACCCCATGAATAGGCTACATCGGAATCTCCCAGAGCACTGAAACCCGTAAAGGTCCCTCCTGCAGTTACATTTTCATCTATATTCACGCCTACATCCAGGTTAAGTCTGGTAGTAACGGCAGCGCCCTGTGTAAGAAGATAACCGCCGTAATCTTCATATGCGATATAATCTGTACTGGCAGAACCCAGGATGTTGTATTTGGTATATCCTACAGTGCTTGCTACGGAAGTAATATCTCCTCTTACAAAAACTCTTTCTAATTCTTCCACTCTGCTGCTTATACGGCCCAGGCTGTCTTCTATGTTTGCAACTCTCACACCAAGACCGTCGAGTTCTCCCTTGAATTCTTTTGTGAGTTTATTTATTACTTCCAGATCCTCCTTTGTGGCATATATAGACAGATCCGGCATTTGAGGAATAGAAGCCTGAACCTGTTCTAATTTTGCGATTACTCTGGCTACGACCATAGCCATTTCATAACGGGTCATAGGTCTATCTCCTTTAAACAGGCCGTCAGGATAGCCTTCGACAAGACCTTTTTCTTCCAGCATATTTACCGCATCATAAGCCCAGTGACCCGATGGAACATCAGAAAAAGGATCTGCCATCGCAGATAATGGAATAATAAGGAGTAATAAAGATAATAGCGGAATAAAAATTTTTTTCATTTTTACCTCCTAAACAATAAAATTTTGACGTTATTCGACAAAATACTGAAAAGTTCCTTCTAAAGCAGATAATCTACCAGATTGCCGGACAAAGAAATGCTTATCATTAAAATAAAAAAGGGCTCAGTGCCCTTTTTTATTTTAAATATTTCAGGATAGTTATTTCCTGCGCTTAAATCTCGGAGGAGTCATTATTTCCTGTATTATAAACATATCCATTAAATTTCTATCTCCTGAAAACAACCTACTCAATATATTCCAGTCAGAACCTTTTGTATCTACGACCTGCCTTTCCTCTCTTACATCGAGAGAGGAGACTTCTTTTTTAAAATCTTCCGTAAGATGATAGGCATCACTGTCTTCCTCTTTCACAGACTCAACAGCATAGCTGTCATCTTTCTCTGTATCTGCCGGGAATACTGCTGCATCAACAGTAGCCAGCGCAAAATCTTCCTCTTTTTCGTCAGATGACCATGTTTTAGGTTCTGTAGAAGGAGTCATTGCTACCCTGGAAGGCATTGAAGGGGCAGACACTGTTACCCTGGAAGGCATTGAAGGAGGGCCTACTCTTACAGGAAGATTATAAGAAGGTTTCGTAGAAGTATCTCTTACAGGGGGACTGTATGCCGGTCTCACGGGAGGGGTATAGGTCGGTCTGGAAGGTGTATTCTGACCAGGTCTCTGGCCAGGCGATACAAGGGTTTGCCCGCAGGAACCGCAAAATTTTGCTTCCGGTTTATTAATGGCGTAACATTTCGTACATTTAACCATTGTAAAACCCTCTCTATTCCGGTCTGTAAGAAGTTGTCAGCTGTCCTGCAGAATTTTTCCCCGGCAGGTGTGATGTCGGTTTACTGTTACCAAGGCCAAGTCTTCCCTCTCTCAGGGCATTGGCAAGTCCTAAAGGTACCAGACATTCTGCTTCTATAACCTTTGCTCTCATTTCTTCTACACGGGCCTTCATTTCTTCTTCTGTTGCTATGGCATCGGCTCTTCTTGTTTCTGCCTGGGCCTGTGCTATAAGTTTATCTGCATTGGCCTGTTCTATCTGTATCTGAGCACCTATATTTCTCCCTATATCAACATCTGCTATATCTATGGACAGTATTTCAAAAGCAGTTCCTCTGTCAAGACCGCGTCTGAGTACATTCTGAGTAATCATATTGGGATTTTCCAGAACTCTTTTATGAGACTCTGCAGAGCCTATTGTAGTCACAACACCTTCTCCCACTCTTGCTATTACTGTTTCTTCACCTGCTCCGCCTATAAGCTTTTCAATATTTGCCCTTACGGTAATCCTTGCTGTAGCTCTCATCTGTATGCCGTCTTTTGCAACTGCTTCTATGAGAGGCGTTTTTATAACCTTCGGATTTATACTCATACTCACTGCTTCCAGCACATTTCTGCCTGCCAGATCAATGGCAGCGGCCTGGGCAAAATTAAGGGGGATCCCTGCCTTATGGGCTTCTATCAAAGCTAAAGATACAGCAGATATGTTACCACCTGCCAGATAATGGGCTTCAAGCTCCTGCCTTTTTATATGAATACCTGCACGCTGTAACATAATGAATTGATCTATTATTTTATCAGGTGAAACATTTCTGAGTCTCATTCCGATAAAATCACCAAGGCTTACATGTACACCTGCAGAAACGGCTTTTATCCATGTTGGTATGGGGACAAAATACAATATAATTACACCTATCATAAATAGTATAAACAGAATCACAGCCATCAATATACCCATGTTATCGTATCTCCTTTCTCTATGCAGTTCCCTGTTTTCCCTGACTCAGTCCTGCAATAGTTTCTCTCATTTTAGTATCTGCTATTATATTCTGCATTTCATAATAATCCATAACGGAAAATCTTCCAGTATTCAGTGCATCTGCAAGAGCTTTCGGCACTTCTGTTTCCGCTTCAACCTGTTTTGCCCTGGCCTGCACCACAAGTGCTTTCATTTCCTGGCTCTTTGCCACAGCCATAGCTCTTCGCTGTTCTGCCTTGGCCTGTGCTATCTGTTTGTCTGCGTTTGCTCTATCAAGAGAAAGCTGGGCACCTATATTTCTCCCTACATCTACATCTGCAATATCTATTGATAATATTTCAAAAGCAGTTCCTGCATCAAGCCCTTTGGATTGCACTGCCTCGGATATTATTTCGGGATTTGCCAGTACTTCTTTGTGACTGTGGGAAGAACCTATAGCTGTTACAATACCTTCTCCAACCCTTGCAAGTACCGTTTCTTCACCGGCACCGCCTACAAGTTTTTCAATATTGGCCCTTACCGTAATGCGACATGTTGCCTTAAGCTGTATTCCGTCCTGTGCTACAGCTTCTATAAAAGGAGTCTTTATTACTTTCGGATTTACACTCATTTTTACAGCTTCCAGTACATCTCTTCCTGCAAGGTCGATCGTTCTTGCCTTATCAAGCGTCAGAGGTATACCTGCTTTATTCGCTGCAATTACAGCATTTACGACATTATTTACCCTTCCTCCTGCGAGAAAATGATCCTCCAGTTCCCTTATAGGCATATATATGCCTGCCTGAGATGCCATAATAAGAGGAAATATTATTTTATCAGCGGGAACATTTCGAAACCTCATACCTACAAGATGACTCAGACCAACATCCACTCCTGCAGCCCATGCAGTGATATAGAGATGAACAGGCACAAAATTTAAAAATACAGCCAGACCTATGGCTCCCAGAAAAACTATGGCAAAAAATATACCACACATATTAGACCATGGATCCATACCAGTACCTCCTTTAAAAATATTTACTAATATTATAACATAAAAGTCAACTATTTATATAAAATTTGTAATGGATAACAGGTCATTAGTAGCAGACAACCATAGTTCCAATGTCTGGCGAAATAAAAAATGACCAGAAAACAATGACAGGTGCTACAGTGAATAATAATTCACCGGTCACCAGTCACTGATTACAGGTCACTGATTCCCTATTTGCTCAAAATAATTACTGACTTGCCGTCCAGTCTGCCATTACTGGTTAACTCTCCCATACGGCCTCTGTCCTGCAAGAATTCATTCATACGCTTCTTAATTTCATCTATTATTATTGAAATAGTTAAATTTTGAGCTTCCTCAGAATTGTTTCTGATTTCATCAAGATAATCTTCATAGAGGTCATTTGTTTTATTTATGACAAAATTTGTCATGAGGCCATGCTGTGACGGGTCTTCATCTGCTTTAGTTCCGGGAGAAGGGCCGAGTACAAGAGTTCTACCGTCCAGTTCTTTATTAGCATGTAAATCTATAAGCTCGACGCCTCCGTTGACATCACAGAAGGCAACGATTTTACCCTTAATATCTTTGATCCATCCTGTTAACGTATCATCGGTTATATAGGTTTTAGGATACTTCCACTTGCAGTCATAAGGAACTATACATGTATCGTATCCGCTTTTTTCATCATTGTTAAAATCCGGAAACGTATCTTCACCTCTTGCCCTTATATATATAAAGACATAATCACTGTCGCTTACCCTGCCTGCCATATCAGCAATGGCTTTTTTTACACCATCTTTTGTCACCTGTTCTTCTCTGACAACAGTAATATTTTCAGCAGGAACGGCAAATTTTTCTCTGAACAATGTTTCCATTCCGGTTATATCGTTTTCTACATAATTAAAATTCTCTACTCCTGCAGCTTCAGGATATTTACCTATACCTATGATTAAAGCCCATCTTTTATTACCTGTCTGCGCACTGGCAATGGAAGATACAAAAAGTAACAGGGTCAGTAGTAAAAAAGAAAATTTTCTCATTAAATTAAACCTCCTAATGTCATTTTATAGGAAATTCGATTACCTGTGTCGAATTCCTTGTTTATATAGTGCAAATTTTGTACCTTAAAATATTTTATTAATAAAAACCAGGTGCTTATAACGGCAAATATTCCACTGGTTATAGTCGTAACGCGTGACGGGAGGCGACAGAAGCACACAATGTCTGGTGTTATATTTTCCGTTGTCACCATTAAGAAAGGCAGATTAAGTATGAATAATTTCCTGGATGAAAAATCACTGACACAGCTTGAGGATGCTGTTACAAAAATTGAAAAATCTACTTCTGCAGAAATAGTTATTGCCATAGCAAAATTTTCAGAAAGCTACAGAGATGTGCCGGTAATATTCGGTTTTATTATCTCTATGTTAACACTTATATTCATTCTCTTTTCCCCATTTGATGTACACCCGTGGTTTGTACTGCCTCTTGTAATTATAGCTTATCTTCTCGGCTATATTATCTGTGCCAGAATTGAATTATTTATGAGATTGTTTACACGGGAAGAAAGAAGAACAGAACAGGTTAAAAGAGGTGCCAAAATAGCCTTTTTTGAAGAAAATGTTTCTGCAACAAAAGACAGAACCGGTATATTATTCTACATATCTCTTTTTGAAAGAAGGGTTGAAATTTTATCAGATCTAGGTATAGACGGAAAAATATCCAGAGATAAGTGGAACAGGCTTACTATTGAGCTTAATAAAGCTCTTTCAAGTCAAAAACCTGTAGAGGAATTTTCAGAGAAACTTGTCACATGCAGTGAATTTTTATCAGGCACCTTCCCGCCGGGAGAGGAAAATCCTGATGAAATAATGAACAGACCAAGAATAAGAGGGGGGTAATTTTAATGAAACTATCATATATTAATCTATCTCTTATACTTATAATCATTTTCTTTATTATCTTAAATACTGTCGATACACCGGTTTCAGGAGGAACATATCGAAGTTCTACGACTTACAGTGATAATAGCGGATGGAAAGCCGGCGAGGGTAAAAAGGGCAATTTGAACGGCCCTCCTCCTTATACGAAAGGGGAAATTCCTGATGGCGGTAACGCTGCAATCAGTGGATGTTTCGTAACATTTATAGGCATACCAGTCACTCTGTTAATTCTGTATCTTATTTTTATTTACCTGAAAAATACCGGCACCCATACTTCAGATACTACTTATTATTATGATGAAGATGGAAAGATTGACCGCATGTCCGAGGAGTAAGACTTATGAAAAAAATTTATATCATTTCAATAACAATATTATTTATTATTTTTCTAATTTCCATATCCTATGCAAGAGTAGGAGGAGGTCACAGTTTCGGAGGAGGACGGAGCAGCGGTAGCTCTCGCAGCAGCGGCGGTTATCACAGCAGCGGCAGTTACCACAGCAGCGGAGGAGGTTCTTATAGTTCCTATTCCGGAGGAGGAGGCGGCAGCGGGCCTGCCAGTACGTTTAGCGGTATAATGTTTCTTGTATTTGTAGGTCTGATGGTATGTGTATTATATCTTAAACAGAAGGAAGACGAAAAAAATGGGGGAAGAAAGATGAACAATCTTTATTCAGTGGGATATAACTCTTCCGGCAGCACCAATTCTTTTCAATTTTCTCTCCTTCATGCTTTGTTAGGATTTTTTCTGGGATTTAACTCTTCCGTCAGACCCGCTCCTTTTCAGCCTATGAGAAGGACTGTTTCCATTGCAGAGAGTATAAAAAATTATAAATACAAAGATCCGAATTTTTCAAAACCTCTGTTTTTAGATTTCATTCAAATATTTTACACAAAGGTACAGGTTGCAAGGGGTAATAAATCTTGGGACAGCCTGCGTCCTTATTTATCCATAAATAGCATATCTGCATACCGGACATCAGACGACCCTGAAAAAGTGGATAATATTATAATAGGTTCCTCAAATATCGTAAACATAGATACTTTTAAGACTTTCGATAAGATATATGACAGAATAGAAGTGGAATTTGAAGCGAATTATTCCGAACATATCAGAGGTAATGAAAAAATATATTATGTAAAGGAAAAATGGACATTAAAAAGGAAACCGGGCATATTATCCAAAGGCCCTGAAGATATTTCCTCTTTCCACTGCCCTTCATGCGGAAGTCCTGTAGAATTAAGATTGAACGGCACGTGTAATCACTGTGATAAAATTGTCACAGGTGGAGATTTTCACTGGCAATTACATATGATAAAGATTATAGAAAAATACCCCCGTCCTCCCCTGCAGGTTGGAGGAGGCGGCATAGAAGAAGGCACGGATCTTCCCACTGTATTTCAGCCGAACTTCGAAGCGGCAAAAAGAGCTTTTCTTACGAGATATCCCAATTTTAATCCAAAGGAATTTTCCAGGAAAGTAAGAGACACCTTTATGAAACTGCAGCACGCCTGGTCAACCTGCAACTGGGAGGCAGCAAGACCTCTTGAAACAGATTATCTGTTTTCAATGCATAAATACTGGATAGAACAGTATAAAGCAGAAGGTATGAGAAATATTCTGGAAGATATAGAAATACTATCCATTACAACTGTAAAAATAGAAGAAGACGCTTTTTATGAGGCCATAACAGTAAGAATAAAAGCCAGCATGAAGGATTATACAATAGACAGGAACGGTAAAGTTGTAGACGGAAGTAAAACCGTAAAGAGAACCTTCTCTGAATACTGGACTTTTATAAGAAGAGCAGGGTTTGCCGGAGATACAAAGGAAAAGAAGGAAAATACCTGCCCAAACTGCGGAGGAGAATTACAAATAAGCATGGCAGGCATCTGTGAATACTGTGGCAGTAAAATAACGTCCGGAAATTTTGACTGGATACTTTCTACTATTGAACAGGACGAAGTTTATGTCAGTGAGCAGTGAACAGTTACCGGTTATCAGTGAACAGTTACCGGTGAATAGAACAGTTATCAATTACTATAAACAAAGTTTCACCGGTCACTGCTCACTGGTCACTGCTCACTGTTATAATACTTCACGGAAAGCATTGTTATATCATCTGACTGTTCTGCATTACCGGTAAAATCTTTAACGGCTCCATAAACGGATTGTATGATCTCTTCCGGGTGTTTATCGTTTGTTTCTTTTAAAATAGCTACCAGCCTGTGTTCATCAAAGAGTTCGCCGGTTTCTCTCATAGCTTCAGTTACGCCATCTGTATAGGTAAAAAGGCAATCTCCATGTTCAAGCACAATGTCTCTATCTGCATAAACAACGTCTTCATCTACACCGAGAGCTATACTGTCAGGTTTTTCAAGCTCTACGATGTCTCCTTTATGTTTAATAATATAAGGCCTGTTATGACCTGCATTAATATAGGTCAGAAGGCCTGTTTTTGTGTCCAGAATACCGGCAAAAACAGTAACAAACATAAAAGTTTCATTATTATTATAAAGTTCTCTGTTAAGTTTTGTAAATACTGTTCCCGGACTGCCTCCCTGTGAGGCAATAAATCTAAAGAGAATTTTTGTTATAACCATAAAAAGAGAGGCCGGTATACCTTTGCCGGATACATCTCCGATGGCAATCCACAGATGATCTTTATCTAACATAAAAAAATCATATACATCACCGCTTACAGTCCTGGCCGGCTCAAGCAGCGCGTAAAGGCTGAACTGTCCGGAAGAGGGAGGAAAAATTTTGGGTATCATCCCCATCTGTATATCACTGGCAATCCTGACTTCACTGTCGAATCTTTCTTTTTCTGCAGCTCTTATCCTCAGAGAAGCTTCAAAAGAAATTTCATAAATGATAAAAAAGATTATTACTATTACTGATATAAGAAGGGTTATCAATATCGGGTCAATACGGTCTATGGCAATCGCATAAGCCCAGTCTGCTGCATTAATATCCATGCCAAAAACTGCAATGACTTTTTTTGTATCACCATCTATGACCGGAGAAAAAGCGGATATCCATGTTCCCCATTTATCCTCCGCAGGGCCTGCTACTAACGGTTTTCCTCCGGAAAATATATTTCTTATGTCCGTACCGTTATATATGTCACCCGGCATAGAATAATCTTTTGAATAAGACGGTTCAGAATCTGCAAGGTAAACGATTTTATCATTACGTATGGCTATTAAATAAACGAAATGACAGTCGTCATTTTCCATAATTATATTATGTAGCTGTTTCTTTACATATTTGTAATTTACTGTTCCTGTATCGGAATGAATTCCTTTCAGTATTTTTATAATTTCAGGATCCATGGAAGATGCTATGGTTCTGGCTCTTCTGAGAAGATTGTTCTTTACTTCCCTGTCTGTACTGATACCGACCAGGTGTGCCGCTATCCATCCTGCAGTTAAAATGAAGAGCAATACATAGACCATGATTACCGTGTAATAAGATATTATTTTCCTGTTTGAAAGCCAGACAGTTTCTCTGCATCTTAATATCTGAGAATAAAACCATAAACTTATAATCATTACAATTGAAAGAAGAGACTGAAACAATTGTAACGGTATGCCGGTTATTGAAATGAATGCTTGAGAATTCACCAGGGACGAAGGAAAATAAATACCTTTCGGTACACCTGTTATTATTGTAAAAATATAAAAAAACATGGCCCCTGACATGATAAATAAATAAATATTCTTCTCTTTTCTACTCCTCTGGAATAATGTTATTAAAGTCAGTATACCGCCCGGTATGCCGAGAAAATATCTCGGAAAAATTGCAAAACCCTTCGGTTCATTAATAAATATGCCGGTAAAAGACAGACACAGAAGAGGTAAACATATCCAGATTTTTAAAGAAGTAATGGCCAGCCTTCCGAAATTTAAAAGAAATAAATAAGAAGAGATTAAAAGAGAGAGTTTTATAATTTCAATTATAGGCCTTGGACCGGTAATTATTGTCAAGAATTCCAGCCATTTACTCAATCCATGAGTAAGGCCGAAAAGTCCGAGCCATAACCATGGCAGATCGGACTTTTTTTCCCTCTTCAATGTATAACATACAACTGAGAGAAAAATAAGAGATAGTCCGTAGAGAAAATAAATATAATCCATCTGGTGGAGTAAAAATTTAGAAATCATATGTATAACCGTGACGCGTGACGCGTGACGCGTGACGCGGGGCTCATTTTGAATTTATAATATTCGTGATGCGTAATGCGTGATGCGTAATGCGTAAGAGTACCCTTACACATTACGCATCACGAGGTAAGAATTAACTATACAGTCAAGATCGGGTGGTTACAACGAAAGATGAGAATTTATTCTTCTTTACCCTTTACCCTTCACGATTCTCATATAAACTATATCTCCATACCTATTACTACATTTCTTTTAATAACCCTTCTATTTCTGCTATATTTTCAGAATTCCTTGTGAAACGGCTTGACAAATGAGGCATTTAGCTACTAAAATTACTATCACTGAAGTGATATCAGTTCATAAAGAAAGGGATCTATTATGGGTAAAAAGATAGCAATTGATTTCGGTACTTCAAACACAACAATTGCTCTATGGAATGAAACACTTGGTAAAGAAGAATTAATGAAAATAGACGGGATGAGCAGAAAATATAAAAATCCGTCGGAACATATTACTCCTGAGATGTATTGTATACCATCTATAATAAATTTTGATGGAAATAATTTACTTGCAGGCCAGGAAGTTTTTGATAAAGGTAAAGAATTTTCTCACGCCACATTCAGAGATATCAAGAGATATATCATGAAAAGAAAACCTCTGCCACGGGATGTAGGAGGAAAAAAGATTTCTTTTTACGATAGCGGAGAATATTTTTTATCAGAAATAATTTCACGGGCAAATAAAATAGCGGGAGATAAAATTCAGGAGATAATTTTTACTTTACCTGTAGATGCTTTTCAACATTATCAGGAGTGGATAGGAGAAATATGTGTCAAATTCGATATAGATTATTACAGGGTAATAGATGAACCTTCTGCCTGTGCTTTCGGCTATGATGCAGGTGTTGAAGACGGGGACATAATTATGGTTTTTGATTTCGGAGGAGGAACTCTCGATGTATCAATTGTAAAGATTGAACTCTCGGGACATGGTGACAGAAAATCAGTAGTAGTAGGGAAAGGAGGGGCAGGCATAGGCGGAATAGATATAGATACATGGATAATGGAAGATCTGCTGCAGCAGAACGGCATGTCCACAGGAGACGTACAACATATAATCAATCATCTCAGACAGACTGTAGAAGAAATAAAAATAGATCTTTCCTTTAATAAAGAAGCGTCCCTGTCTGTATTTGACGATGTGAACGGCACAATGATTTCCGCAGATTATACAAGAGAAAAATTCGAAGAAATTCTGACAAAAAATAATTTATTCAATATCATTCAGGAAATTCTGGATGATTCCCTTGAAGAAGCAGCTCTCAGAGGCATAAGAAGAAGAGACATAAAGCATGTGTTGATGATTGGAGGTTCAAGTCTCATACCATCTGTAAAAAAATTACTTCAAGAAAAATTCCCCGACAGGATAAAATCTTACAGACCTTTTGATGCAGTCGTTAAAGGCGCATGCCGTTACGGTGCCGGGAAAGTGCTTGATGACTATATAAAACATGATTACTGCCTGAAACACTGGATATGGTCAGATGATCGGTACAGCGGCAGATACGGCTATGAGCCTTTTATACCGAGAGGGACTAAATATCCTGTTTCTGATGTGGCAAAATTTAAAATAGATGCAGCAGTACCAGGGCAGAAAGAAGTTGAACTGATGATCTTTGAAGCAAGGGGACATAATTCTCAGAAAATGAAAAATGAGATGATCTATAATTCTGATTCGGATAGATATGAAATAATAAGGACAAATGTCAGCGGTGATGAAGATAAAGTGCTTGTAAATGAAAAAAATCCTACATTTATAAAATTAGAACCTCCTGCCAGAGGCGGAGAAAAACGAATCTCTGTATCATTCAGTATTGATGAGAATCGTCTCCTCAGAATTACAGTGGTGGATTTAAAGATAAATAAAACTCTTTATAGAGATCAACCGGTGGTTAAATTGAATTAAGGCAAGGCATTTATAAAAAATCAGCCGGTGGTGAATTTAAATTATTTAGATAAATTGCCTTTCCATAGTTTTCATCCAAAGCTCTATTTTACGGCATAAAAAATGAAAATTCCTATACATTTGAATTAAGGAAGAACGTGACGCGTAACTCGTTACGCGTCACATGTTACAATTACTTGCCGGCAGGTTCCTCTACAGGTTCAGTTGTTGGAGTCGGAGTGGGTTGTTCAAGCTTAAAATCTACTTTATTATCATATACCCAGTTAATTCCTCTGTAGATAATGGCAGGATTGTTAGTATCATAGAATATGGAGCCATCTCTGAAGAAAAGTTCGAAATTTTTTGTTTCTCCTGATTTAAGAGAACCCATATCTTTTGTGAGAGTTTCCTGTAATTTACCTGTTCCGTCTTTTACAAAAATTGTTACTACAACATTATTTGCAGTAACTTTTGCAGTATTTTGAACAGAACCGGTTAAACCTACAGTAGATACACCAAACTGTTCTTTCCCTACAAGTTCAGTTCCTGTCAGTTCTCTGAGTCCCTGAACCTTTACTTCATCGCCTTTAGACGCAACAGGAGTCGGAGTGGCAGATACAGGAGCTGCTGTCGCTACAGGAACCATTTTTACATTGAAGGTTTGAATGGATGCATTGCCGGCTCTCTGATCAAAACTGTATCTTGCTCCGAGCATACCTGCCACATCGCCGAGAGAAACATACAGTCTGCCATTGTTATAAGATTTTAACCCTGCATAAACAGTATCATTGATCTTAAGACAATTTGTAAGTTCATTGTATGAAAAATCAAAATCAAGCATCTGAGAAAGTTCCTGAATACTTACCATTACAACATCTTTAGAAACATTTACACTGCCGGTAAAAGGCTTGTTATTTACATAAACTACCCAGTCCCCCGATTGTGCCATAGAAAAAGTACAGATGATTATGACTGCAAAAATAAAGACACTGATAGATCGGTTTAACAAGAAGATCACCCTCTCCTAAAAATTGTAACTTTTCATAATTGGTAGCTAATATTCTACAGTTTATTAAAAAAATCCTTCCTGTAATGTGAGATTATAGTATATTTCATAACTTCTTATTACCGCTACAGGAAATTAGTAACCATTTATCAGCTTCTGCCTGACAGGCTCTTACGAAGAAAAATAATTTGCCTTATATGAAAATCAATATCCAGTGAAGGTGCAAACTTCATCATTTTCATATAAAGTATAAGCAATTAATATTTTAATATGTTATAAACCAGATTAGATAAGGTTTTCTGACTTTTCACTTCTCACCTCAGTAATAAGGATTTCTGAAAAATTTGCATCATTTATAAGGATATAAATACACTGACATAGTGACAGAAACATTTTTAGCTGATTTTTTAGATATTGAATTATATACTGAAACAGTTACTTTTTTATATTTCAAATCTGTAGAAACATAGAGACCTTCATTTATGCTGATTTCTACATTTAAATTTTTTTCCGTTGTTATAACAGGAGGATTATAGATTGGAACAGAGACATATTCCATGGATTTATATTCTTCAATAATCCTTTTTGCTATAATTATAGCATCCTGATAGGCAATACATTTTTGCATGGCCGCAAACCCTGCAAAAAATGTAGCTATTAAACTTACAAGGATTATGGAAACCATTCCCAGAGAAAAAATTATTTCAGCAAGACTCATTCCGCCGGCAGAAAGCCTATATCGATTTATACCAGTATATGACTTTAAATCCATACTTACCCCCACTATTTGCCGACGGTAAGGGACTGAGAAATGTTTCATCAAACTGGAACGTTACCTCATTACCTTCCAGAGACATAATTCCGGGATCAACAGAAGCTCCTTCCGGGTCTCTGGAGGGATCTTTTCCTGCTACCAGCAATGCACCTGTTATTTTAATTTTTTTGTCTTTCGGAACGGTGCAATAAAAATCTCCCATACTATAAATAAGCCCTGTAAACATGGCATCTCCACCACTCATATTCATACTGATGTCTCCGCTTGAGTAAAGGGCTATCGAGTCTGTTCCAGATTTTATTTTGCTCGAATTCCCTTCTATTTTAATGGTCCCTTCTGCGTAAATATTACCCTTACCTGTTACCGGGTCATCATCGACATTTGTTAATATTACATTACCATAATGATAGGGTCCGCCGTCTTTTGTGAAATCTCTCTCCCCATTACCGGGAGCATAAAGACTTGACTTATTAAGTCTGAATATTATTCCATGAAAAGCGACATTACCGGTCTTACCTGAAAGATTTTTTCTATCATAAGCTACTTTCAGGTTTCTATCCATGGATAAATCGTAGCCGTTGAACTTTAACCCCGGTACAATTTCATTACCTTTATAAATTACCCGATCAGGCTTACCTGATGGTTTTTTACCATCTCTGTAATAATTCAGAAGATTTCCATCTTTTATATAAGTACCGGAAGGTATTTCTTCAGGCTCAAAACGCTCATTTGCAACCAGTTCTGAAATATCAAGTAATGGAATATCCTTCTTACCACTTTTGCTTTTGAAATGATTCGGATCATTTACAGGAGATAATATCTGACCGCTGGCAGTAACATTACAATTATATTTAATATCACATATTAAATCTTTCTTATCAGACAGATCGATAAGTTTTACAGAAACGTCTTCGGCATTTGAATGAAGGCTAAAAGGCCCTCCTCTGGTTCCAATGCCTAATTTATCTGTTGTAATAGTAATGGCCCCTCTGGAACCGCTCTGTACAATACCGTCCGGTATTGCAGTAACTATAACGTCTACATGCCTGACTTCATCATCACTGGCTGCTGTAATTACAATAAGAGCCGAATGGGGAGGTACTTCCATATCAGGCCTGTAGCCGGGAACAGAAGAAGAACCTCCGAGATTATTAACGGAATAATATTTTTCATCTCCCCATACAGAATCGTTAGGATCGAAACTTACGTAAAAAGCACCCTGATTTTCAAAGATTAACCGGGAATTTGGTTCGGGAAGATATTTAGTATTAAATCCCGCAATTTTTAAATCCTGGTCTTTAGATTTCATAAATAGTTTTTCCTTATTTTTACCCCATTCAATATTATCTTCGAGTAAAATTATTGCTTCTGTAAGAGCAGAATCTGACAGGGGATTAATCATATTTTTATTCAGATCCGACCTGGTTCTGCGAAGGATTTCAGAAGTTAAAAAGACCATTGATGTCAGCAAAATAAGTAAAACTGGTATAATCAGTAAAACACTTATTAAAGCAATGCCATCTTTCTTATTTAAGAAATCTTTCATAAAAAATCCCCCTCTTTTTTAATTTCTAAGAGTTACGGTACTTTTTATTTGCATCTGTTCCAGAGCTGTTTCATAGTTGTTATTTGAAGGTTTGCTGACGTTAAAAAATAATTCCACCTTTTTCCTCTCACTGTTTACCTTAAAATCCAGGAATGTTATATATCTTGCAATAGATCTCGGTCTGGTAATATAAGGTTCTGAACTGGCAATAGAATTCTTTATATAAGAAATTACAGGATAGGTTCTGCTTTCACCCTCTAAAGGAGGAAAGGGAAGGTCTTTCAGCAAATATTTATCTGCAGACGAAGTATAATCTCCAAGAAAAACTTCTTTACTCCAGAGCTGATAATATCCGTTCCGGATGAATGTTGTATCTCCTTCCAGATAAAATATAATAAATTTTTTCCATTCCATTCGACCGGAACTATCAGGTGCAATCCGGTAATCTCCGTCAATAGCTGATAAAAAAGAGATTGCTCTGTTAACAGTTTTTTCCGGATAGACAATCACTTCTACGCTGCTGATAGTACTGGCAGACAGTTCATTCTCCAGTCTGCTTAAAATCAAATTACCACTGTCCCTTAATGATATTGTATCACTGATTTTAAGCCACGCTTTTGTAGAAAAAGAGAATATTGTAAATAACATAGTCCCGACCATAGAAAATATGGCCAGTGAAATCATGGCTTCAACTAAAGTCATTCCATTCCAGGAAAAACAGTAGTTTTTCATAAATATCCCTTAAAGAGTGAGCCGTGAGTCATGAGCAAGGAGCTCTTCTTTTCACTTTTCACTCTAATTAAATTCTGATAAATTATCGTGACGCGTGACGCGTGACGCGAAGCTTACCCATGAAACCAGTCTACAATGAAAATTCCTATACTCTTTAATTATACACTTTAATTATACACTAAAATCCTGTTAAACACAAATAGATAGTGTTTTTTACGAGAGGTAGATTTACTTTCACTGGAAATTATAATTGATTTCATAAATCTATTACAGTTAGTTTCATAACTATCCATAAATAATGACCTCGTAATGCGTAAAGCGTAATGCGTGATGTGCAGGGATTAAACCCGTCACGCGTCACGCGTTACGCGTCACGATTATAGTGAATCATGGTTACCTTCTACGGGGACTTAATTTCTTTTATTATCTCTGTTGCAATATTTGAATATTTTCCACCCGGTTCCAGTTCCAGATATTTATTAAGGGCTGCAAGGGCTTCATTTTTTTGTCCGACGTTGTAGTATGATATGCCCATAAGGACATAAAATCTTCCTGTTTTAGGATTTATCTCAATCCCTTTTTTAGACCATGCAATTGTTTCATTATAATTTTTCAGGTCATATTTTAATTGTGCCAGACTGATAAGTGCTTCTATGTAACCGGGAGAATAATCAAGGGCTTCTTTAAGGTAATGTTCTGCCTGATTTTTATCGACTTTCAGATAAGCTATACCAAGATAGTAACAGGTATCGGGATTTACCCGGTCTATTTGTAATGACCGGGTAAAATAATCTATGGCTTCCGTATATTTTTTTTCATTCAGGCTGTCAATACCTTTATTGTTTAACCGCTCTGTATTTATATGTTTATCCAAACTTCCCGGAAATTTTGCAGAGTATTCCTGCATTATTGCATCTGCTTTTTCTCTTTCATCTGTCCTGTTATATATATCTTTAAGAGCCAGATAAACATTTTCTTCATCAGGCATAAGTTCTTTTGCTTTTTCCAGATATGGCAATGCTTTTATATAATTTTTTTCTCTTAAATATGTATTACCCAGATAAAGATAAGGTTCACCTAAATCTTTATCGAATGTGATAGCTTTTTCAAAATTTTCTATAGCTTTTGCTTTATTTTCCTGATAATAGGTCATGCCTGTTCCGTAAAAGAGCTGTGCTTTTTTCTTTGAAGACGGTGATTTTTCAAGGAGAATTCTGGCATGGTCAAATTCTTCCCTGGCCTCTTCGTTTCTGTTATTATCCAGGTGAGTAAAACCTGCAGAAAGAAAGGTGTCTATTTTTTGTTCATTAATCCGAAGTAAAAGATATTTCAATATAAAAAGGCTTATTACGAATAGAAAACCTATTGATATTACAGTTATAAGATTCTTTTTATTCTGTAATTTCTCCATCTTCTTCTGATTGTCTATTTCCCAGTTTTTTATAGTTTCCGGGGAAATCTTTTCAATAGCATTAAGAGCATCTTCCCTTATTAACCCTTTTTCTTCCCGAAAGATTTTCCATAGAGGCTCCAGTGCTTTCCCTGCTTTTAATTTCCCCAGAGAACTTATAGCAGCCATTCTTACTTCTTCTGCACTATCATCAAGGGATTTAATTAAAGGTTCTATAAAAGCTTTTTCGTTATATTCCGGCATAAACTGAACGGCTTTTACCCTTACGAGAACATTTTTATCATCCAATAATACTGACTTGAGGATATGTTCTATTTTTTCTTCTCCTTTAAACTGTATAAGAGTCTTTAAGGCCGCTATTCTGATTTCAGGGTCAGGGTCCGTTTTTAATACTTTCAGCATGGGAGGGATTATCCTTGTATCTTTCGTTTCTCCCAGAGTCTCTATAAAATATTTTTTCACCTGTTTTTCCGGAGATTCAAGCTGAAGAAGCATAAGGTCAATTCTGTCTTTAATATCTACCTGCGGGGTTTTTATTTCGACCATACCTGATATTGCTTTTTTCATTTCAGTTGCACTCTGAAAACGTTCACTTACATTATGTCTGAGAGCAGTCATTATTACAGCATTTGTTTTTTCTGAAATATCCGGTTTTTCATTTATAAGAGAAGGAAACGTAAAGGGTACAGATTTTTTTCCTGTAATAAGCTGGTACATAGTAGCGCCAAGAGAATATAAATCACTCTGCGGAACAGGTTTACCTTCATATTGTTCGGGAGATGAATAACCGGCCGTACCTATAGCAGTCTTTGTCTGAGATAGTTCGTCTTCAAAGAGTTTTCTTGCAATCCCGAAGTCTATAAGGACAGCTTTTCTGTCACTTTCCCTTATCATTATATTGGCCGGTTTTATGTCTCTGTATATGACAGGAGGATTTCTACTGTGGAGGTATTCGAGTATTTCACAGATCTGCAGAGCCCACTCCATTACAGTTTCTTCCGGGATGCCGACAGGATAATCGTCTTTGAGTAAACAGCTCAGATCTTTCCCCCTTATAAAGTCCATTACCAGGTAGTATCTGCCATTGAGGAAGAAAAAATCACTTACAGAAGGCAAATTCGGATGGTTTAATTCCGATAGTATTTTACCCTCCTGTTCAAAACGCTGTATGGCTTCCAGTCTGCTCCGGCTGTCCATAGATATATTCAGAAGTTCTTTGACTGCATAAGTTTTCTCAAGGCTTATATGTTTTGCTTCGTAAATACATCCCATACCGCCTCTTTTAACTTCTCTTATTATTTTATATCTGCCGGATAAAATAGTCCCGGGAGAAAGGGGGTGAAGTTCTGAAGGGGAATCTTCGATAATTAAAGTGATGCCGCATTTACAGCAAAATTTAGCATCCTTTTCATTATCCGTATTACATTCGGGACATTTTTCTTTAGGTACCTCTTTTCCGGAGATTAAACTTCTCTCCAGGGTGATACCACATTTACAGCAAAAACTGGCATCTTTTTCGTTTTTACCGTTACATTCGGGGCAGATAAACACTTAACAAAAAGACCTCTACATTCTCCCTCTATATCGGGAAAGTATTTTTTCATGATAGATAATTTCTCTTTTACTGAAAATTGCACTCGATTTCATAAATCTATTAATTGATGATGGTGCCGGGAACCCATAATCTGAAACTTTTATATATAAAATTACCTGTCATTTTTTAATACAATCTCTCTTTATTAAATCTACAGGATTTTCTTGCAAAATATTACCTGAAAATGCTATAATCATTTGTATAAATATTATTTCAGCTTTTGTGAAAAGGCTAACAGATAATAATAATTATTATAACATAAAATACATGTGAATAGAAATATCGTGTTAGCTATAAGCAATCAATTTTGACAGAAATTACGTAACCGGTGTCATTGAATTTTATTTTCAGACTGACGGTATGTCATAACGGATGAAGATAATTTGTTTATCCCGTCAAACCTTACCCGTTACGATTCTCATATAAGTGTACTGAGGTGAGTATAAATAATACATAACTGCTCCCCCAAGACCTTTATTATATGCTTATGCTCAGGTCAATAACAGAGACAGTCTTCATAATCTCCAGTTGACAACTAACTGCTGAATGCTTACATAAAGGATATAATATGTCATCAGAAGAAAAAAAAATCTTATGCTCTGTCTGTAATACTGAAAATGAAAGTAATTCAAACTTTTGTAAATGGTGCGGTAAAAAAATTAAACCACTTATCCAGAATAAAGATTTATTGCTCGTCTGTCCCAGGTGTCAGAAACCGGTAAAAGGGGATGCCAGCTTCTGTTCATACTGTCGTTTTAATATTTCAGAATTTTTACAGACGGAACTTGGAAAAGAGGGCATCCTTTCAAGCTCCGAAATACACACAGATAATGAAAACAGAGAAAGAGAAATCTCATCTTCAGAAGAAAAATCTGAAACAGATTTATTAATTTCCTCTCTCAAAGATATGTACGGATTAAAATTTAATGAATTGAAAATATTGCTCTCCACACAGAAATATCTTTATGATAAATCGGATATGGCCATAGCTGTAATAGATGAAAAAACAGGACAGATTATCAGTGTAAATGAGGGATTTTTAGAATTTTCGGAATTATCGGAAATAGAATTAAAAGAGATAGATTTTATTTCTCTCCTAAAGAGGCTTAATTCTAAGAATTCATATTGTGAAATGCCTTCTACCCCGGGCAAACCAGAAGGTTACATATATAATAAATATTCTGAGAAATTTCTTGTACGGTACAGAAAAAGTAGAGAGCCCTTTGATAATAATTCACTGATTGTTCTTATCGAGAGGCCTTTAAAGGAAGAAGATTATTTTTTAAGGCTTGACGGGTTTGTATCGAAAAATTTATATCTTGTTTCTAAAATCGCGGCGGAAATAAACAGTACATTACATCTGGATATTATTTTAAATAATACCCTTCAAAGGGTCATGGATGCTACAAAGTCAGACACAGGGCTTATAATGTTTTTAAATGATGCCGGTGAATTACTTCCTGTTGCTTCCCAGGGTATCTCGAATATGCTGGTGAATTACCTGAAGAAAAACCCTGTCAGAGCAGATAAAGGAAGCAGGGGGAAAGCCCTCAGGATGGGAAAAACAGTAGAAGGAAGATTAAGACAGGACGATAGTAATTCTGATATGACAGAAACGCTTGTTGCAAAGGAAAATATTGTCTCTATGGTTACAGTGCCTTTGAAGCATAAAGAAGAAGTTACAGGTATAATAGTTCTGGGTAAGAGAAAAGAAGAAGAATATTCAACAGAAGAAAAATCACTGTTAGATGCCATCTGTGACCATATCGTTATTGCAATTAAAAATGCAACACTTTATGAAAAACTGCAAGAAAATTTGAAAACTCTCCAGGAAAAAAATAAGAAATTAAAAGAACTTGAAATGAAAAAAGAAAAATTAACTTACATGATCGTTCATGACCTGAAAGGTCACCTTCAGGGAATAATGTCCTATTCTGAATTTCTGTACAAAAATAGCGGTATTAAAAATGAGACTTTTCAGCGAATGTTTCAAAATATCTTTTTGAGCTCTCTAGATATATCAGAAATGACTATGAACATGCTTGAAATAGCTAAAATGGAAGAAAGAAAAATTAAAATAAACTATTTCCCGATAGGTATAAAAGAAATTCTGGAAGAACTATTGAATAAAATGAGTATAAAAATTCAGAACAAAAATATTGAAGTTATAACGTCTCTCCCCGAGAAATGTCCTACTCTAAAAGCAGATAAATATCTCCTGTCCCGGGTTTTAATGAACATTCTTGATAATGGAATTAAAAATTCCAAATCATCCAGTAAAATCAAGATAGAAATCATTAATGATGAAAAAGACTTCGTTTTTTGTATTATTGATGAAGGGCCAGGTGTTCCGCCGGAGTACAGGAAAAAAATATTTGAACATTTTTTCAGTCTGAATACAGAGGAATCGCAGATTAGCACCTCAACAGGCATAGGTCTTTCTTTCTGTAAAATGGCAGTCGAAGCTCACGGAGGAAGAATCTGGGTCGAAGAAAATGTTCCTTCTGGAAGTAAATTTTATTTTACATTACCTCTCAATCACTTAAATGCACATGTCACTACTCACTAAGTACCAATACAGGTAAAAGGGTATCCATAAAAAGCTTCTGCCTGGCAGGCTCTGGAGAAGAAAAATTAGTTTTTTCTATAGTATTAGAAATTAA
>JAKPQU010000450.1 GCA_029555925.1 Bacillota bacterium | reverse complement strand
ATAAAGAATTTTAATTATTTCCAGGGCATGTCTGTATTTTTCATTTAAACGATCCAGATTTGCTGAAGTCCTTAACAGTATATCCATGTTTATTAGCATCATTCATCATCATTAACTGTTCCATAGTTCATCTCCTGTTGTCTGAACCGGGATTTGCAGGATTTAAGGATGATGGAATTTATATAACCGGTTATCCAGAGAAAACCGGTTATATAAATTAAAAGAACAATTAAAAAAATCCTGTAAATCTCTTAATCCCATAAATCCTGGTTCAGACATTTTTCTGTCATATCTTTCTTCATAATAAATTACAATAAAATTTCATAACCCATTTGATTGAAGTGATTATCTGCAGTGAAGATTTTTCTTTCAACTTTATCACCATTTGATATTAAATACTGAAGTATAATAAAAGAAGTGCAATCAGTAAAAGAAAATTTCTTATCTGAATAGTGTTTAAACATTTCCCAGCTTTTATTTTCTATGTCTTCAGTAATATATATAATTTTAATAGCTTCAGTATTACGTATTCTTTCTCCGAAATCTACAGCCACTGCATGGCCTGCTTTATATAACAGACCTGTACAGGTTTCGTCCAGAATAAAATTGGTAGTGATAAGGCAAAAATTATCCAATAATCCTCTGTATACATCTTTTGCTTTATCGTGAAGGCTATCCTTTCTGTAATAAAGAGCAATCCAGGCAGAAGTATCTACAAAAATTCCTCTCAACAACATATTATACACCTTCTCCATAAATATAATTATCTATATTTCTGGAATAATCTGCAGGTACATCACAATCACAGACAGGAATATTATATAAAGGATCTTTTGTTATATCAAATAAACCTCTATTTTTCTTCTCCTGAAGTTCATCAATCCAGTTATTGACAGAAGATACAATATTATTCTCCTCTTCTGCCTTATCCTGAAGCGGGATAACATTATCTAATTTTTTGTTATCCATAACAGTATTTTTTACCTTCTGAAGGAAATCTTTTATAGCCTCCTCAACCAGATCTTTTATATTTTGTTCCATTAAAGCCGATTGAATCTTAAGCTCTTTATGAAGTTCACTGGATATTCTTACATTTAAAACCTTTGTAGACATTGACATCATCTCCTTTACCTATTTAACTATATTATAGCATAACTATTTAAACATTAAAGAAGAAAGATTTTTATATTGCAATACCTCAAAAAATAACAATCCTGACCCTCTCTTTCTCCTTCCCCTTCACCTTTTCCTGAATGAAATTCTTAAAAGACTCTTCCAGTTCCTGAAGTGTGCATGGTGCAAAATCCTGCTGAAAAATGCACTTTTTTTCTCTCAGAAGCTGATTGAAAGTCCCCCTTTCAAGCATGTCAATATCGGAAAGATCCCTGAGACATTTAAAGACTTCTCCGTTCATTATTTTCTTTTTCTTCTGATCACCTGCTGTATCAAGCCTGTATTTTTTATGAAGTTCCATATATTCTTTTGAGGGTGTCTGAAAAGCCATTTGACGCCATTTTTTTCATAAAAGTATGTTTTAGCTAGATTTATCAGGGAAATTATGGCATATTTAGTAATTGGTGATGAAAAATGTGTCGTAAAAATTACGCTACAGATCTTATAGATGA
>JAKPQU010000426.1 GCA_029555925.1 Bacillota bacterium | reverse complement strand
TAAAAATCACCTGAACAAAAAAGATGGATTTACGTTGATTACTGTATTATTCATCCTTGTACTGCTCTTTATTTTCATCATATCTTTACTCTCTATAAGCCAGAATTTACTAACCCTCACAGGTCATGACAGAAATTATCTGAACTGTTTTTCTGCAGCAGAAGCAGGTGTGGCTATGGCTGTATATAAAATCAATGAAGACAACTACTGGCCTGGAAATAGTTTTGACTCAAATGCCAGATGGGGTGAAGGAATAACAACATGGAAAAATATCGGAGAAGATGAAGGAGACAGTCCCTATCATTATAAAGTAAGGGTTTATAACAATTATAACGGTGAAGAAAAGAGATTAACAGACGAAGGAGATTCAGTGCCTGTCGGTTCCATACAGATAGTTTCCACAGGAGGAGTGAAGTCAAAAGATGAAAATTTTACAATAAAAACCTTCGTAAAACCAAATGCAAAACTTCCTGCTCTCTTCTCAAGCGGTACAATGCAGGTAAAGGGCAATTTATTCACCAGAGGCATAACAGATCCTTACACTCTTGAGACTACACCATCGAGTGACATATGTTCCATGGATAATATAACATGTGATAATCATTCAGAGTTTATTGTTGACGGTTATGTATCTACAAACAATTCCATTAACCTTAACTATCCATATAGAACAAGAGGAATACAGAGACCTCTGAACAGAGAGATGCCTTTGCCTCCACAGGAAGTTTCACCTGCTTCTATTTCCGGCATAAAAGACCTTATAACAGAAATTGGCATCAAATGCAGTCCTTCTGCCTATAGTTATGACAGTGCAAAAAATATATACAATATTGACGGAGATAAGTTAAGCTTACTTGATCCGGGAAATTACAGGCTGGAAAATGCCAATCTTTCCGTAAATAATACACCATTGAAATTAAACAAAACCAATATATACGTAGTAAATGGACATATTATTAATATTGAAAAAGGCCTTATGGGTGATGGGGTGATAAGTGCAACAGGTCAGGCGATGTTGCCTTCCGGAACAGATCCAAATACAGCTGCATCAATAAAATTATGCGGAATTTCCACTCTGGATTATACAGGCTACCCGACTGAAAAACTTATAATATATGCTGACGGAGATATAACTGTTCAGGGTTCTTCAGAAGTTTTAAGTATGAACGGTACCTATGCAGGAAATCCTTCTCCAAATTTTGACGAATGGTATGATATATTATACACTACAATAAATGATAAATATAAGATTAAATCATCTCAGGAAGATTTTCAAATAAGTGAATGGCGATGGCCTTTTAATATTATCGGACAGGTATGGGCGGCAGATAATAATGAAAAATTCGAACCTGTAAGCCTTGAAGCTTTTATAGGCAATTCTTCGGTACAGAGCACATTACAGTCTAAAGGTATCGGAAGTGCTCTCATAACCAATATGTCAAACTATCTTGTTTCAGGCAGGCCCAGTTATACTCCCTGTCTGGCTTCTATGGATGCCAAATCAATTGTATATGCAAGTAATAATAATAAAGATAATCCCCATTCCAAAACAGCCCTCCAGGATATATTATATTCTATTTCCAGAGGTTATCCATATGTAATAGGTATGTTATATTCCGGGAGTGATGTAAATATAAATGGGAATGTTCATATTATCGGTTCAGTAATAGCCAGAAGTAATGATTCTGGGAAAGGAAATATAACAAGTGAATCAAATAGAACATTACTCATTACACCATGTGTCGATTTCTGTATACCTGTATCGGTAAAATTATTAAAAGAGCCGAGATTCAGAGAAAAAACAGACGGCTATGGTTCAGGAGAAGTTTCTCTATCACCACCGACTCCGATACCGACAACAGTTCCGACAACGCCACCTTCCACACCTACGACGGCACCCACAGTAGATCCGAACAGTGGCGTACCTACCTCCGCTCCTACAGTAGATCCGAAGAGCAGTTCACCTACTACGGCACCAACTGCAGAACCTACTACGGCACCAACTGCAGAACCTACTGCCGTACCTACTACGGCACCAACTGCGGTGCCTACTGCCGTACCTACTGCGGTTCCTACTACAGTACCTACTGCGGTTCCTACTACGGCACCTACTGCAGAACCTACTGCAGTTCCCACTGCAGCACCAACTGCTACTCCAAGCGGAGGAGGAGGCGGAGGAGGCGGAGGCGGATGCTTCATTGAACATACTATGGTAAAAACCGTCAATGGAGAAATAGAAATAGAAAAAATTAAAGAAGGCGATTATGTGCTGAGTTTTGACGGGAATAATGTTATAAAAAGCAGGGTTGATGAGATACTGATACATGAAAATAATACAGATAATTATTATATAATTGAAACAGAATACTCTAAAGTAAATGTGACAGGAAATCATCCCTTCTATACAGGTAATAACAACTATAAAAATATTGAGGACCTTAATGAAGGTGATTATATATATAGCTATATAAATAACTCTGTAATAAGAGATAAAATCATATCAAAGAAACACATCAAACTGGATCACCTTATAACAGTTTACAATATGGAACTGGAAAAAGGCAGTCCTCATAATTATTTTGCCGCCGGTTATCTGGTCCATAACAACAAGGCTGCAGCAGACTCAGAATCGGCTTATTAATAATTAAAAAAATAAAAAAGACAGGATTTTCTCCTGTCTTTTTTATTTTCCCCGTTTCTCTAAAGCCTTGAGATCATTAGTTTTTCTCACCAGGGGGTCGGTATATCTAGTAGAACCAAGTGATAATATCTTATCATAACATTTAATTGCTTCCCTGTAATTTTTCTGTTTATCCAGAACCAATCCTTTATAATAAAGTGCATCAATATTGTCCGGTTCAAGCTCTAAAACCCTGTTATAACATTTTATAGCTTCATCATATCTATCATATATATAACCGAGTATTTTTCCTTTCTCAAGTAATATTTCAATATTATCAGGTGATATTTTTAAAGCATTACTATAGCAATCAAGGGCTTCATTATATTGATGTCGATCATACAAGATTTTCCCTTTAGCAATCCATGCATCCCCACACAGGGGATCAAGGTTCAGACATGTATTAAAACATGCTATGGCATCTGTGCCGGCTTTAAGCATCATTAAAGTGAGCCCTTTATTTTTCAATGACGCAACACAGTGAGAATCAATCTCTAAAGCCCTGTTAAAACATTTCATAGCTTCTTCGTAATTATGCTGATTATACAGAGCCTGTCCTTTTATGACAATTATATCTAAATTCTTCGGATCTAAGGCTATGATCTTATCAAAACATTTAATAGCATCTTCATATTTACCAAGATTATATAATGCCTTTCCATTTTTAATAAGGACATCGGTACAATCAGGCTGAAGTTCAAGGGATTTATTAAAACATTTTACAGATTCTTCATAGTTCTTCTTTGCATCAAAGGCTATGGCTTTACTCTGCCAGAAATCGGCACAGTTCGGGTCAATTGCTATGGCTTTATCATAACAATCTATAGCTTCGTCATAATTACCTTTAGTTTCAAGTATGTCACCTTTAGTATCCCAGGCATTGGAAAATTCAGGGTCAATATTAAGAGCTTTATCTATATAGTTCATTGCCTCTTCAGGTTTCCCGAGATAAAACAGAGCCAGTCCTTTATTATTTAAAGCATATGTATAATCTGGCTTTATTGACAGAACTTTATCATAACACTTTATTGCTTCTTCATATTTTTCCTGATTCGCCAGTACGAGCCCTTTATTATTCCAGATCTTTATATTATTACTGTCAAGCTCCAGTGCCCTGTCATAGCACTTTATTGCTTCTCCGTATTTTCCCTGTTTCCACAGGGCTATACCTTTATTAAACCATGGTTTAACAAATTTCGGATCAGCTTCTATTGCTTTATCGTAATATTTTATCGCTTCTTCATAATTACCTTTCCTGGAATTATCAAAACCCTGATTATTCATTTCGGCAGCTTTTCTCGACATAATGCAGGAAATATTAAATAATAAAGAAATTATTAATAAAACAGTTATTACTA
>JAKPQU010000391.1 GCA_029555925.1 Bacillota bacterium | reverse complement strand
AAACATTATTATGTGATAGACAGGTTTATCTTTTGCTTTCAATAACTCTTCCATACCGTATTTCCCTGGGCTTATTTCTATATTACTGAATTTACCGGTAGGAGTAACATCCAGATAATCTGCATATCTTTTTGTAGACCATATATTTTCCAGTTTTCCATGCTTTATAATTTCAATCCTGTCCGAAGGCACTCCGTCTGTGTCAAAAGGTGCACTTCTCAGACCATATGGCATTAAAGGATTGGAAGTCATATTTAATTCTTCTCCGAGCAGTTTATTTCCTCTAAATATATCTTTCCCTTTTTTAAAAGATGAGATATTTTCATAGATAAACCTGGCAGAAGAGTGAGCAATTAACGTTTCAAACAATGGCATAAGAGGTTTTGCATTTACTATTATGGCAGTATTACTGCTTTTAGGAAGAGAGGTTTTTACATTATCTCTTGCATAGTTTGCATATTCACCTATTTTATTTTCAATGTTTAATTGAGAGTAATTACAGCAACTGCCTTCATACCAGCTTTCTGACTGAAGATTGTCTCCGGCCAGAAGAACAAAGTCCCACGAAATTAAGCTTTTTACCATATTTCCACGGCAACCTTTGCTGTTTTCGAATGATATTGATTGTTTGGATATATAACATTCGCTGCTGGAAAGTTCTACTCCTTGTTCTCGCCTTACTGCAGCTATTACTCTTTCTCTGAATTTTTGCAGAACTGCTTCCGGGTCTTTAAGAAGTTCTTCGTCCAGAACAGCAACTGTTTTATACGGCGCAGGCCCCGGAACTTCATATGGTTTCTGTGCAGCAAGAGATGCCACATAGAGAGCTTTTTCAAGTTTTTCATCAATTTGAAATTCTTCTACAGGTGTAAAGTAAAAAACAGCTTCCCCTAATTTATTATCACTTAATTGCCTGTAAATAGTGACCTCTATCTGTTCTGTCTGAACCTTTCTTACATATTCGGTTTTTTCTTTTGCTAAATACAACTGATATGATTCATCTTTTTTTATTCTGTACTGCCAGGCATAAATGCCTTCTGTACTGTTTAATTTTTTCTTCAAGTCTATATCCAATTAAATTAACCTCGCTTTTTATTAGTTATCGGCTTTATCAGCATTCAGTCGTCAATTAATTTATATGACTCCTAATTTATATAAGAATCGTGACGCGTGACG
>JAKPQU010000387.1 GCA_029555925.1 Bacillota bacterium | reverse complement strand
GGGCAGAAGCTCTTGGAAGGCTTTCGAGAGGCGGTTTCAGCATAAATTCCGAATCATTCCTCGGCGACAAACTGTGTATTGAGACAAGGAAAGAAAGAAAGCCGTTGCCGAGAAATGGAAATATTTATGGCCCTCTTATTGCCCTACCAAGAGTCGGAAAAAACGGCGAGATAATAAAAATCTATAAACTCAGGACAATGCATCCATATTCTGAGTACATACAGGATTACGTTTATAAGCTTTATGACCTGGAGGAAGGCGGCAAGTTCAAGAATGATTTCAGGGTCACAACATGGGGTGCTTTCTGTAGAAAAGTGTTTATTGACGAACTGCCGATGTTCATAAATCTCTTTAAAGGAAATGTTAAACTTGTTGGTGTGAGGCCTCTCAGTAAACAATATTTTAACCTTTATAATAAAGAAATACAGGAGAGAAGAATTAAATACAAACCTGGACTTATCCCACCTTTTTATGCCGACATGCCTTCTGGTCTTGAAGAGATACAGGCCTCAGAAATGAAATATCTCGATGAATATGATAGAAATCCATATTTTACAGATTGTAAGTATTTCTTTAAATCAGTTTGGAATATAATATTCAGAAAGGCAAGAAGCAATTAAGCCCTTTTATTTTATACAAAATAAGAATATCTTTTATCTTAAATAAAACAGATATATTCTTGTTTTTCTTAATACTAAAAAATAAGTATCTTTGCCCGGTAATTAAAATCATAAAGCCATGGCTGAGAAGACAAGATATTCAGATGAGGAACTTGAAGAGTTCAGGCAGATCATCCTCGAAAAACTGGAGAAAGCCAGAAAGGATTATGAGATACTCAAATCGAGTATCACACACGAAGAAAGTAACGACACAATGGACACTTCTCCAACTTTCAAGGTGCTGGAAGAAGGGGCCACAACACTTTCAAAAGAGGAAGCCGGACGACTGGCACAACGCCAGCTACAATTTATACAACACCTTCAGGCAGCGCTGATAAGAATCGAAAACAAGACCTACGGTATCTGCCGCGAAACGGGAAAACTAATCTCAAAAGAAAGACTCCGTGCAGTACCGCATGCGACACTGAGCATTGAGGCAAAAACCAAACAGAAACAATAAAATAACTAACCTGCCTTTGCCACTTCTACTTTTACCGTCACATCGTCAATATCAATCTCCCTGACATTGTTGCTCTGAAGTGAAGGCACAAGTGAAATATCCTTTGCCAGCGTCTGCGAGCCTATGTATGCCGAATGTCTTTTAACGGCTTCTCTTACAAAATCATTAT
>JAKPQU010000386.1 GCA_029555925.1 Bacillota bacterium | reverse complement strand
TATTGAATTATAATGTAAAGTAGCATGATATAAGCTGTAACTGTTATAAACGTTCCAGTTTAGATTTTTTTCGGAGGAGCATCAGACAGGCAGACAGTATTTACCTATTATTCAAATTGTTCAGTTTAATTAAAGCAATTTTATATGAGAATAATAGAAGCTTATGCTTCACTGTTTTCTAATTCTCATATTTGGTTGTGACCCCTCCGGTCATGCCTGTTGGTATAAAATAAAAAAGTTCTGTCCCACAACAGAACTTTTTTATTTTTTAAAAATTAAAATCCCATCAATCCGCAGCATCTGGCACATATGGGAAACAATCCGCCTTCTTCCTTCAGGGCTGTCCTGAACTTCCTGTATCTCTCATTATTAAAAATATTTACTATACTGTCTTCACATATATTTCCTACAACATAATCGGGATAATCCCTGCAGGGAGCCACATCTCCGTTTGGCATAACTTCTGCTATAAGCCAGGGGGCCACACAGTTATCATAGCCAAACATATAGGAAGGATCTGTATAATATTTCGGTATGTCTTCAATTGAAATATCAGGGATAAACATATAGGGGTAAGTTAACTTTTTATCTTTTATTCTTCTTACCGTATCCTGAAGAGCTTCTATATCTATCTGTTTATAATCAAAGAGATATCCCTTCCATGCCTCGGGAGTGCAGTCCAATTTTTTCTGCATAACTTCAACATGCTTCTTCCCTATTTCTTCTGTTGTAAACCAGGAATAATAGAGAATCATGCTATCAATGCCTATTTCATCTCCTATATCCATTATCTTATCCAGGAGTGGGGCATTATCTTTTGTAATAGTAACAAAAATCATAACATAAGGCAGAGTTTTATTCTTTTTTCTCTTCAATGTCTGAACTGCATCTATACCTTTTGCAAGGGTATTAAAACAGCCTTTCACTCCTCTTATTTCATCATGAACTTCTCCCGGGCCGTCCAGTGATAACATAAGAACTTCCCATCCCCTGTCAACTATTTCTTCTGCATGCTGCTCCAGTTTGACGCCGTTTGTGACAACAGAAGTTACAAATTTCTTATCTTTCATATAGGCCACAAGCGGCATGAGATCATCATAGAGGAATGGTTCTCCGCCCCATATATATATTATAGGTTTTAAATGTGCCACATCATCAACCATTTTCTTATAGGTTTCCAGGGGAACCACTTCTTTTATAACAGATGCAGGTTTCCCTAGATTATACCCCTTTTCGCCCCACTGAGCGCACATTTTACATCTGAGATTACATTTATTCGTAATTTTAAGGCTTATCTGGGAAAGGGGAAAACTGAAACCGTTTTTGCCAAGATGGTAATCCAGATTGACTGTAACATGCTTTCTTATCAAGCTTTTTATTACCTTTGTCATTATATAAGGTGTTCGACAGAGTCTTAAAATAAATGAAGCCGGTACTTTACTGTGCATTATTAAACATAACTCCTTTTTATGGTGAGAGGTGACGGGAGAATCGTGACGCGTGACGCGTGACGCGTGACGCGAGGATTTCTGTTCGTAACTGAAATCATTACAACTATTAATGAGTAATAAGCTTACTATTACTCACTTTTCACTTTTCACTTTTCACTTTTCACTTTTTTAAACTCTTTCCAGTTCAGGTTCTAACTCCTTTATGGACTTAACACGTCCGTCTCTGTGAAGTTCATAACAGATATTGCGCCACTCAATATTATTCGAAAATCCCGGTTTTATGAGACTGTAAAAACCGAGAACCTGCATGAGAGGAGCACATAATAACCAGTGAATAAATCTCTGATTGTCTTTATATATAAACTTCATAAGGCCATAACAGAACATATTCACCAGATAAAAAATAGATGCTATTATGGCATAATCAAAATAATCACGGGAATATATGGTGAGAAGAACAAAAATAGAGGTGCTGCAGGATATGGCCAGCGCAATCGACTGGAGTATTACAATAACAATCCACATTGGTTTCAAATAGGCTTTTAAAAATGCCGCTTGACGGGAATACCACTGAACACCGTCTGTAACTTTTGACAGGGTATTATAACTTACTGTAAGACAGGTAGGAACAAAAACCCTGTTTATTCTTTTCTTAAAAAGTAATGTAGTGAGGGTCATATCATCTACCACCGAATTTTCCCACAATTCTTTTACCCTGAGTTTTTCAAATTCTTTTCTCTTAATAGCAGTACTTCCTCCCCATACACCTCTGAAGGTCTGATGTGCTATAAGTACACACAGGTAGGCACTCATCATCGAATGAAGACTGCCGCTTATGCTGTATCCTTCAGGAATAAGCCAGCGAAAACCTGTAGTAACAGGGACGGAATCTAAAGATAAAGGCCTGATTAATTCTTTGAGCCATGTTCTGTGAGGCATTACATCAGAGTCTGCAAATACATAAACTTCACTTTCTTTGTTATCGTCTTCAATACCGCAGAGGAGATTATGATTCTTCTGCCCGCATTGTGTTGCTTTACCTGCGACAAGTAATTTTGTATGATCATATTCTTCAACTATCTTATTGATTATTTCTACTGCAGGATCATTGATATTATCAACTATGAAGGTAACCATGTAATTATGATAAATCTGCTCTACAACTGCTTTCAAATGTAGTTCAAGGTTATGGTCAGCCCCCTTGCATGGCACGAATATTCTCACTTTAGGGCTGTAATCATCATTATATTTACGGGAATAAAATCTCTTAAAAAGTATTTTACTGTAAAGTAGACTCTTCAAACATAGCCACAGGTTAAAAGCTGCAACTATGGCAGAAATTAATATAAAAGCTAACTTCATAAACGTAACCTTTACTGATGCAAATTATCAAAGTATAGCAATTATAACATTCAGATATAAAGAAGTCAATTTTAGCCGTGACGCGTAACGCTTACCGTTACGCGTCACACATGTTACTAAACTATCTTATTTCCTCTCTTTATATAATGGGTATGTAATAATTCATGAGACTTATGTCCGCACGGGCCTTCAGTAAGAAATTCCTCATAAAGTTTTATAACATGAGTATTTTCATGAGATTTCCTCAATGTAAGAGACTTATCTTCATCATATATGGCTTTTGCTCTTGCTTTCCTTATCTCGGGAGATGTAGGTATGGGTTGTCCTCCTCCTCCGAGACAGCCGCCGGGACATGCCATAAACTCAATAAAGTGACATTCACTGAATTTCCCGCCTGCTTTAATATTTTCCATTACCTTACGGGCATTTGCAGTTCCATGAGCTACTGCAACCTTAAGGGTGGCACCTTTCAGGAAATCAAACGTATCAATACCTTTCAGGGCATTCTTTAAGATTGAAGGAACAGGTGCTGTTTGAGGAACAGTAATTTCATAATATTTTACGCCTTCAAAACCTCTCACAGGTATAATATCCAGATCTTTAAAGATATCTTCTGTTTTAATACCGGTAACTATCTCTACTGCCGTACGGAGCGCTGCTTCCATAACTCCCCCTGATGCTCCGAATATAAGACCTGCTCCGCTTGCTTCTCCTACAGGATCATCAAAATCAGTGGGAGGCAGTTTGGGAAGATCAATACCTGCTTCTCTGATCATCTGGGCAAGTTCTCTGGATGTAAGACCGTAATCTACATCTTTGAAACCGCTCGATCTCATTTCAGGGCGATTACATTCGAATTTTTTTGCGCTGCATGGCATAAGAGCAACTGTTACAATATCTTTCGGGTCAATACCAGATTTCTGTGCATACCAGGTTTTAAGTAATGCTCCGAACATCTGCTGCGGAGATTTACAGCTTGAAGCATAATCAGTAAATTCAGGATAAAAATGCTCCAGGTATTTTACCCATCCGGGAGAGCAGGAAGTAAACTGAGGCAATTTTACATTTTTATCGCCGTCTACAAGAGCTTTTTTCAGACGAATAAGCAGTTCCGTAGCTTCTTCCATAATCGTCAGATCTGCAGTAAAATTCGTATCGAAGACTTTACTGAAACCACATCTTCTGATGGCAGTATTAAGCTGTCTTGTAACAGAAGTGCCGGGAGGCAGGCCAAAACACTCTCCTATAGCAGCACGGGGACTGGGAGCCGTCTGAATAATAACATGCTTTTTCGGGTCATCAATGGCTGCCCATATTTCATCACTGGGATCATTAGCATGAAGTGCTCCTACGGGACAGCGGTTTATACACTGGCCGCAGTTAATACATACCACATCAGAAAGGGGCATATCCATAAAAGTCACTATATCCGTTTCCGGGCCGCGGTTTACTGCTTCAAGGACTCCTACTTCCTGAAGGTCTATACAGGTTCTCACACACCTTCTGCATAGAATACACTTATTCATATCTCTTACTACACTGTAGCTGGATCTATCAACTGCTTTTTCCTGCTTATCAGGATGACCGAAACGATAAAAATCCACACCATATTCTTTTGCAAGAGCCTGAAGCTCACAGTTATTATTTCTTACACAGGAATAACATTCACCGTAATGATGTCTTAACATAAGATCAAGTATATGCCTTCTGGCTTTTCTGACTCTTGATGAATATGTCTTTACTTTCATATGAGGAGGAGTCACAGGATAGGTGCACGCTGTCTGAAGCAGTCTCTGTCCTTCTATTTCAACGACACATATACGACACACACCTGCAACACACAGGTCTTCATGATAACAGAGTGTAGGAATATGTATATTAAGTTTTCTGGCAGCTTCAAGTATTGTCGTGCCATAAGGTACCCTGATTTCATTTCCGTCTATTGTAATCTTAACCATAGCCCCTATAGCATCTTTATCTCCAAGGGGTTTTATATCATATTTTCTCTGGCTTAATGGTGCTCTTTCATCCGCTACCGGTATATTAGTTTTATCAGACATAAGTTTGCCTCCTTAAATAATTTACTCAGGGTTTGTAAAAAATAACCATATCATATTTACAATCGTGACGCGTGACGCGTGACGTCAGGAAAATAACCGTAATTTACCGGAATTATTTTCTTACAGTCCATTACGGTCGGTTCAGTAATAAGTAAAGGGCATGACCGTCCGGTCACAACCTGAGAATTTATTCCTCCTGTCACACATTACGCTTCTCATATAAAAGGCTCATTAACTGCGTAAAATTTCATGTTTAAAATGTTTCATAATAGTTATAAAAGCATTCGGTGCTGACTGCCCGAGTCCACATTTGCTGGCAAGCTGCATGGTTTCACCCAGTTGAAGAAGTTCATTTAAATATTTTATAGAACATTTCTTTTTCTTCAGCATCTCTATACCTTCCAGTAAGGTCTCTGTTCCATATCTGCATGGTGTGCACTGACCGCAGGATTCATCGGCAAAAAAATTCCATAAAATTTTCAGCTACATCCAGCATATTTCTGTGCTGTCCAAAAATTATAATAGAACCACCAGTAGATATATCTTCATAGGCAATAGTAGAATCAAATTCATTTCTTGCAACACATCTGCCTGATGCTCCTCCCACCTGTACCGCTTTTGCATCTTCTCCTCCAACTATTTTCAACAATTCTCTCACTGTAATACCCATAGACAGTTCATATACTCCGGGAAATTTACAATCACCTGATATACTGAATAATTTTGTTCCTGTTGACTTATCTGTTCCATGATTTTTAAACCATTCAGCCCCATATTCTACGATACGGAGGGCAGTAATAAAAGTTTCCACATTGTTAACAATAGTAGGCTTACCGAGATATCCGACAACTACAGGATAGGGAGGCCTGTTTCTCGGTTCTCCCCGATGACCTTCCAGACTTTCTATGAGAGCTGTTTCTTCTCCGCACACATAGGCTCCTGCTCCGGGCTGCACGTAAATATCAAAATTAAATCCTTCTTTACCGAGTATATTCTTACCGAGAAGATTTTTCTTACGTCTTTCTTCTATTTTCTTTTCTATTTTTTTATAAAGATATATATACTCACATCTTAAATAAATAATCCCCTGGGTAGAACCTATAACATAACCGGCCAGAGTCATACCTGCAAGCAGATCATCAGTATATTCGTCAAGTAATACTCTGTCTTTAAATGTACCCGGTTCACCTTCGTCTGCATTACATACAACATATTTTTTATCACTTTTTGCAGTACCTGCAAGATTCCATTTGGCCTCTGTAGGGAAGCCTGCTCCGCCTCTTCCCTTTAAACCTGATTTTCTTATTTCATCAAGAATATCCACACGGCTCCTGGAAAGGGCTTTTTTCAAGACACTATCTGTATCCGAATCAATCAATACTACCGGTCCTTTTTTGTGTACCATACGTTTTTCCTCCTCAAATAACCATAGTTACATGGGCACCAAATTTTGCTCTGTATATCTCAATTATATCCAGTACATCTTCAGGCTTAACCTTTGTATAAATATCTTCATTCACAAGTATAGCAGGTCCCTGGTCACACACTCCGAGGCAATTAGTATAAGCAAGCGTAAACATACCGTCAGAAGTAGTTTCACCGAACTTTATACCAAGTTCATTTTCAAGCTGTCTTACAATGGCATCTTTACCTGCCATATCACATGATATTGTCTGACAGACATGTATAACAAACTTACCCTTCTTTTCAGTTGAAAGGAAAGAATAAAAACTCACAACACCATAGACTTCGACGGGATGAATATTAAATACATCCGCTACTTCCTGCATGGCATAACTGGATATATAACGATATTTCTGCTGTATGTGAAGTAATACGGGAAGTAAACCACTTCTATGGTTATTGTATGCTCCGGCCATCCGGGTAATTTCGCTTTTCAACTGATTCTTTTCAGCTTCTAACATCTTACCACTCTCCTTAATTAATTATCGTGATGCGTGACGCACGATGCGTGACGCGGGGATTACCTTGAAACAGTGAACACATAATAAAAAATTTTTTAACGTATTCCCATATATTATATTTATATGAGAATGATGAAATTTGTGCCTTCACTTGCTGCTGATTCTCATATCAGGTCATGTCTCTTTCCAGTGAATTTCAACTTAATTCAATTCTAATTTTAGTAAAAAAATCCTTCTAAAATTTCATTATCTGTAATATAATTTTTTACATAAAAAAAGAGTCAGATTTTTTCTGACTCTTTATAGTGTATTTCATAACTTATTAGAATTTAAGTCGTCGTGACGCGTGACACGTGACGGGTTTAATCCCTGCGCATCACGCATTACGCTTTACGCATTACGAGGTCATTATTTATGGATA
>JAKPQU010000385.1 GCA_029555925.1 Bacillota bacterium | reverse complement strand
TATTGAATTATAATGTAAAGTAGCATGATATAAGCTGTAACTGTTATAAACGTTCCAGTTTAGATTTTTTTCGGAGGAGCATCAGGCAGGCAGACAGTATTTACCTATTATTCAAATTATTCAGTTTAATTAAAGCAATTTAGTAATGGAATAGTGAGTCGTGAGTCGGTGTCTTATTCTTTTCACTATCATTACTCTGGTGAGCATAAATAATACATATTTGCTCTCGTAACGCGTTACGATTCTCATATAATCGTCAGGAAATAAAACATTAAAGTCACTGCCATAAGATCTGCCGAACCGCCCGGATTTATTTTCTTCTTATTATATCTCTGCTCCAGTTTCTTCCATTTCTCTATGCCTTCATCGGTTAAAAGTCCTCCCTGCTGGTAGAGATCATCCATTTCACACTGAACAGTTCTTAGAGTAGCCAGATTATGTCTGTGCAACAGGGCTGTATCATCCAGATGGGCCATAATATTACAGAGAGCATGTAAAGAGGCATTATTTAAATTCAGGCCTGCATCCAGAGCGGATTTCAGGGCAGGGAATCCGTAATAAATTACGGAAGGGAACCCTTCCTGTGCCTCCCCTCTTATTCCGGACATTTTGTATTGAAGAAAAATCTTTTCTCCTGAAGTCAGGTTTCTTTTATTTTCAAGATCAGATAGTTCATTTTGAATTATATCTTTAGATATTTCGCTTATAACAGTACTCAGGTTGGCAGGTGTAATTTTCTCTTTTGCGGAAAGGAGATAACCGCAGGCACCGCATGTAAGACCTATAAGAAAAATAATCCCTTTTTGAGTATTTATACCGCCTGTAACGGAAAACATACGCTGTTCGGCAGCAAGCCCTATTGTCCTTATTACAGGCAGCAAATTACAGAGAGGCTCTGAGGAAGTGCCGTATTCTATTCCTGCCTGTGCCATATAACTGAAATAAGGAATAATAGCAGAAGTACTCAGAATAAATGTTTCATACGACATATCACTGTGGGAACCGCTGTTAAATCTATCTACAAGTCCCGGTTTGGGAGTTGCAGACAGTTCCAGAAGGATACTCCTCATGGCTATTTCACTGACATAAAAAGCAGAAGATGTTACAGGAACAAAATTTCTCAGACGTTTTTTAGTTTTCTCACAATATGTTATCATTTTATTAATTATGCTTTTAACAGGCATGACCGGAGCGGTCACAACCAGATATGAAAATTAACAAACAGTAAAACCTAAGCTGCTACAGGTAAATTAGTATCCATTTATCAGCTTCTGCCTGACAGGCTCTTACGAAGAAAAATAATTTGCCTTATTTAATTTTTAATTCTATATAAAAAACTAATTTTTCTTCTCCAGAGCCCGCCAGGCAGAAGCTTTTTACGGATACCATTTTACCTGTTACGGTACTAAGACTTCATCATTTTCATATAAAGTTATCAGGAAATAACTGCATCATAATCGTGACGTGTGACGCGTGACGCGAGGATAATAACCGGTTATTTCCTTAAAGCCCCTTTATGCAAAAAATAATCTCCTATCATAGTATGAATTATATTCAGTGTATCCTCAAGAGTATGTTTTTTCCCTCTTATACAGAGAAAAGCAGGATTTTCTTTACAAACAATACACGGACGGGGCGAGGAACCGAGATCTTCTCTGGATATCCTTGTCCCGTCTGAATCCGTTACATCCACATCAAATAGTGCACCCAGAGGATGCTCTGCTTCAAGAGATAGACCTAATTTTTTCAGTATTATTGCTTCTCTGTCCAATACAATAAATCCTTCATAACCGAGGGGTGTTTTATTTCTCACAGTGTATTCAATGTTAAACTCTTTTTCCCTGGCTATCAGAAGATTCCATAATATATTAAAAACAGGTTCGTAACATACAGCACCTTTATCAGGGCCAGGGATATTCAAAGAAGCTGTAATAACTGACTTTTTATACAGGGCAAGCAATTCATTACGCATCTTTACCCTGTATTCTCTTGCTTCCAGTACGGCGAATAAAATATCTCTGTCAGGCGACATAACAACCTTTCTCCTGTGAGGGCAGGGCTTTAGTAAAACGCCCCTACACTCACAGGTCATCGATTAACCGGTCACCGATCATCGGTCACTGGTCACTGTTCAATGTTCCGCCACTTCCCTTATAACATCTATATAAGTTCCGTCACGGTATTCCACCAGTCCTACAATCTTATCTTTAAATTCGATTTCTTTCGGTTTCCCTGTTATTTTTTCCACATCATGCTGAAGTTCTTCTATTGTCTTTAAAGGTAATTTACTCTCTTTAAACCTTTCAACAAGGTCTTCCCGTTTCGGGTTAATGGCAATACCTCTCTCTGTTACGAGTACATCCACACAGTCGCCGGGAGTTACAACGGTAATAACCTTATCTTTTATTGTAGGAATCCTTCCTCTGAAAGACGGAGCAACAATGACTGTAAGTTTTGAACCTGCCGCAACGTCAGAATGTCCTCCTGAGGCACCTCTTATGACACCATCGGAACCAGTGAGGACATTTACATTGAAATTCAGATCTATCTCAAGAGCGCTCAGCACTGCCACATCCAGCATATTTACCATACAACCTTTATTGAAAGGATTGGCGTAATAGCTGGCACTTATTTCGATATGATTTTTATTTTCCCTGAGACTTCTTACTGCTTCCAGGTCAAAGGACTGAACATCAAAAAGTGTTTTAAAGAGCCCTTCTTCAAGGAGTTTCACCATATATCCCGTAATACCGCCGAGGCCGAAACTTCCCTTTATGCCTTTCGAGATCATTTTCTCTCTGATAAAATGGGCCACTGCAAGAGATGCGCCGCCGCTTCCTGCCTGGAAGGAATAACCTTCTTTCAAATAGCCGGAATTATCGATGAAATCGGCTGCATATCTTGCTATAAGCAATGATTTCGGATCTCTTGTCATTCTTGTGGCACCGCTCGAAATACCCTTCGGGTCTCCCAGTTTATCTACAGTTACAACATAATCTACAAGAGTCTGCATAATGCTTATCGGTGTTGCAGGAAATTCTACCAGATTGTCAGTAATAGCAATAACTCTTTCTGCATAGAAAGAATCAAAGGTTGCGTATCCGAGAGGGCCACAGGCAGAGGGGCCGTTCACTCCGTTTAAATTGCCGTAACTATCTGCAGTAGGAGCTGCAATAAAAGCCAGATCTACATGAAGTTTACCTGTCTTCAACATCCTTGCCCTTCCTCCGTGGCTGTGGAATATGACAGGAATATCCATAAGTCCGTGAGACACTTCGTTGCCCAGGTCTCCCCTCATACCGCTTGTAATAATTTTTGTAATAACGCCCTGTCTGATGTGATCGATAAGATGAGAATGTATATCATTTAAAGAACTGCTTGCAAGGGTAAGGTTTTTAAAGCCCATATCCCTCAATTTATCCATGACAAGATTAACTACATAATCTCCGTTTCTGAGATGATGGTGAAAAGATACTGTCATACCATCTTTAAAACCACAGAGTTTTATAGCTTCTTCAAGACTATCAATTACCTTCTTTTCACCCACTTTTACTGCAAATAACTGGGTGGCAGCTTTTCTGCCTGTCGGGGTAATTGCCCATACCCCTTCGTATTTATCAATTTTACCTATACCTTTTATTTCATCAGGTATATTACGTTCTATTATATTCATATAAATTCTCCTATTAAACTCTCTATATTTTTCCGACTGCTTTTGCATAGGCTATAGTCTGTTCAGCTCTTTTAAGCACAGGAGCATCTATCATTTTACCATCCAGGGATACCACACCTGCTCCATGTTCTTCTGCTTCTTCCATAGCATGAATAATACGTCTGGCTTTTTCTACTTCATCATCAGAAGGTGTAAAAACTTCATGTATGGGAATAATCTGTCTCGGATTTATGACAGACTGTCCGAGAAAACCCATATCTTTAATCTTTTTAGCAGATTTTCTCAATCCTTCTTCATCATTGACATCGGAAAAAACCGTATCAATGGGGTCAACCCCTGCAGCTCTTGCAGCCACAACAATCTGGGAACGGGAATAATTCAATTCGTCTCCCTCTTTAGTTCTTTTAATACCCAGATCTGCTGTAAAATCTTCTCCTCCTATTGATATGGCTGCAATTCTTTTGCTCGAACTGGCAATAGAAAAAGCATTTACAACGCCCAGGGCTGTTTCCATTATGGGCATGAGCTTTACCGTTCCTTCTGCAATGCCATGTTTTCTTTCTATTTCAGAGACAATCTTATCTATCTCCACTACCTGTTCTTTATATTCTATCTTCGGTATTCTCAGAGCATCGGGAAGACATGGAATAATCTCTTCGAGATCTTCTCTGCAAAATGGTGTATCGAGTCCGTTAATTCTTACAACCTTTTCGGATCTTCCGCAATCAATGGTCATCAATGCATATTTAACCAGATACCTTGCGCCATCTTTTTCCGCAAGGGCAACTGCATCTTCAAGGTCAAAAATAATGCTGTCTGCACCGTATATACCGGCATTCTGAACCATACCGGGATTATTCCCGGGAACATACATCATTGTACGGCGTAACCTTTTCATAAACAAACCTCTTTTCAGTTATTTATATGAGAATCGCTACATGTAACGCATGAGGCGTAACAGGTATATTCTCATCCATAGTCAATCATAGTTTTGGCGGAGAATAAAGGGTATACAGATTCTCCCGTCACGCGTTACGCATCACGCCCCTTTAATAGATCTCTGTATTGCAGTTTCAGTTCTGGCCCTCACTGTAAAATCAAGGGCACCTCTATCGCGCACGCTTATAAGAACATCTTCTATGCTATATTTATCCAGCACATCATTTATAGCAGAAATAATCTGTTCTCCGAACTGCTGTTTTACAGGACTGGCGAGATCAACAATCCTTCCTGATCCTTTCTCTTTCGGGAAAAGAGTTATTAAAATATCGCTGGATTCAAGCGTTCCTGCAAGCCCCATTGTTTTTAAATTCATCAAGACACCTCCATAACTGATAAGGCCCTCCGGGCCTGTAATTCTTCAATCAGAGCTAATTCGCCCCTGCTAAACTCTTTCATAGGGATCTTTACCTGTTCTCATACGCATTAAAATCAATTCCGCTTCATCCGTTCCGCTTCTTAAAAAATCATAAGTTTCAGGTGTAACAATCTTCCCTATTTCATCCCATCTATCTTCATAAACCATCTGCCTGAGTAACTTTGCACTCATATGATGACCGTCTACGGTTAAATTGGCAAGCTCATGAACATCCACTCCATATAAAGGAAGGGTAGCTTTAACTGTATCATTGTAAATCTTATCGACTTTCGAATTTGGTTCCTGTCTTATATATCTATGAGTAATATTCAGTGACGGCACAATATATTTGCCGAAGAGTGAAGCTCCCAGGAGAGCATGGGCATGACTTATTTCTTCTTTCTGTATGAAATATTTCGGGAAGGTCAGATAGGATACAAAATATTCTCCTCCGAAATGTATAGTTACATTCTTAAGAGGTAAAATACTTTTTTTCAATAATTCAAGACGTACTTCAAGAGGGAAAAAATACTTGGGTTCACTTACAAGAAATAAATGAAGCCAGTCACACAGTCTTGCTGCAAGAGTAATGGCATACATATGATCATATGTTACAGGATTACAATCCACTACCATGGCACCAATGTGTTTTCCCTCTTTCTTATATTCCGACAGTTTACTCACATATTTATGTATATTTTCTTCTATGCCATGTTCAAGCATTGCCACATATGGCTCTCCCCTTACTACTTCCTGAAATCCAAAAGTCGAGAAACTTCTTACATAACGGGGTTTGGTAAAAATAAAATGATGAGTATAACCGCGTCTGTACAACATGGTTACAAGTCTGGTCATTAATTTTGCCATAAGGTTTCCCCCTCTAAACCTGGGGGATATGGCAACACATTTGATTATATTATGACTGAGAGAGCCTGTGGCTACTATTTCTCCGTCTGTGCGATACAGTGCGGTAAAATCCACATCATCTTCATAATGGAGACCATTAAAGGCAAGAAACTGCCGGACTTCTTCCTTTACTTTATCATCCCAGAAATCCAGTATTTCAAATGTAAAAATCGACTGGGTAAACTCCACATTTCAACCTCATTTCTATGAGAAAAAAAAATCTGCATGTATATAATCAGGCAGATCTTTTTTTCATAAGTCCAATAAAATTAGAACTAACCCCCGCAATTAAGGTTTCCGTTCATAATTTAAATTTTCCACAGAACAATAAAAAATCCTCCAGAAGAAAAAAATTAAATTTTCAATTAACCTTTGACTTGATTATAGTTAGTTTCATAACTATCCATAAATAATGACCTAGTAATGCGTAAAGCGTAATGCGTGATGCGCAGGGATTAAACCCGTCACGCGTCACGCGTTACGGGAGGAAGAACTTTATTACATGTTTACGCTCAGACCAGTACGACATATGAACAAACAAGCAATTATAGCTATAGCAGGTCTTCCCGGATGCGGTAAGAGCACTGTAGCTTTTAAATTATCTGAAAAATTAAAATTACCTGTTATAAATACGGATGTTATAAGAGAAAGGCTTTTCTTCGGAGAAGAACCTCTGGAAAATACCCCTGAAAACAGGAAATTGATCTATAAAACCCTTTTTATTATAGCAGATTGTATGACTTCGTCCCATGTGGGAGTAATACTGGACGGAACCTTTCCTTATGAAAGATACAGAACTCCAGTAAGAGAAATAGCCGGTAAATATAATATTCCATGTTATTTCATAGAATGTTTCTGCCCCGAAAACTTTCTGAAAGAAATAATAGAAAAGAGAAAAGAACATGTTGCGGAAAGTGCCGGATGGGACGTTTATCTCTGGATAAAAGAAAGCTTTGAACCTTTTACGGGAGACCGCTACGGAATTGATACATCAATGGATATAGACAATCAGATTGAAAAAATCTTTCACGAGGATTAAAAAATTTCATTCCAGGGTCTTGCTTCAATGAAAAGCGATAAATGACCAACATTCTCTGTTGCGACCAGACCATTTACCTGAAGTGCCTGTGCAGCAAGAATAACATCTCCATCTAACGCATGGGGATCACTTGTTGGTTTACCGATTTTTCTTGCTTCTGCCCATAATTCTGCTGCTTTTAATATAGCATCTGTATTTATAGGAAGATATAACAATATTTTTTTAAGTTCATTAAGACGCTCAATTGATTTTAACAAATTTTCATGTAATAAACTCCGCCGAACTTCATAATCAGCAATTTCTGGAATAATAACAATAGCACCATTTTTCAGCAGTGTTTCAAACCATAATTTTATATCTTTATTAACACGTGGATGAGCAAGTTTTCCAAGAGGTCCTGAGTCTAGCACAATAGGTTTACTCATTGAATTTCTTCCTTATAGAAAGACGATTTTCTTCAATTGCTTTCTTTGCTACCGGCCATATTTTTTCATCATAACCGGATTCGTCATTTGTCCATTCCTGTAATAATTTTATAGCTGCTTCATTTTTTTCCTGCCGGGTAACTTCATCAATATTACTAATTAAATCCAGTAATGATTTATTTAAATCTTTAACTATCATCTCAATTTCCTCCTTGATTGAAAGATTAATTTTTACTGCTCCCTGAAAATATTATAGCATAGTAAAAATAAATATAGCAATATAGTTAGTTTCATAACTATCCATAAATAATGACCTCGTAATGCGTAAAGCGTAATGCGAAGATAATAACCGTTCTAACAATTTGCCAGGGTTATTTTTTTACAGTCTCTTACTGTGACAGGCCGTTAAAAAGTTTTTTTAAAGGCATTATAATCTGACTGCACCTTATCCGCATAGGCGAAGGCAAATTCTTTGAGATTTGCTATTGCTTTATCTTCGTCATCTTTTACCCATCCATCTATCTTACGGGCATCTGTTTTTGTTCTTCCATGAGCGAAAGCCAGCACCTCTGCCGCCTGTTTTGCAAGCACATTCAGGTCAACTGCTCCGGTAAAATCTTCAAGAGGTGTACTCTTTTTTTCTCTTTCATATTCCCTGACAAGATAGGAATAACCGTCAATCGTGCAATATCCTGTAACAGGGTTTCCCATGTTCTGCTGCATGGCTCTCTGATCTTCTGCCACAGTTTTTGCGTCTCCCAGTTTCAGATCTCCTGTTTCATCCTTTATCCCGGATTCAAATAATAGTTTTACTTCAAGTATAAGAGGCTCCTTGTTCGGATCTGCATTGGCCACAAGAGTATAATAACGGGGAAGTCCGTAACTGCTTCCTCCGCTCCTCAATTTTTCCGCAATGTCGTAAACCTGCAGAGGTCTTTTCATTCTCGGAGTTTCACCGATAGTTTTTTCATAATCTGAAAGAGCTTTAGTAATCTTCTGCTTCATCGCCGATGATACGGGGATAAGCTCTTCGCTGTGTATAAAAACAGGCACATCATTTTTATTCAGTTTTTTATAATCTTTCAGGAAATCCTTCTGGCTTATTTTTTCTCTGTCTTTTATCAAACCTTCTATTTTGCCTTCTGCTTCATCTTTTGCCAGGAAAGCAGGATGAGGATCTATATTGCCGGAAGCAATTTTTCTTATGGTATGAAAATATTTTTTCCCGATATGTTCAATAGTATTACTTATATCATCCCTGTCAATTCCGGCCAGTCTGCCTGTAAGAACAGCACTTACTGCCATACGTTCCAGGTCCCACTCGGGAGAACCGGATTCTGCCTGGTCGAAATCATTCAATCCCCAGCAGACACTTTTATCCGGCCCTTTAATTGTGCCGAAATTTCTTAAATGAGCATCACCGTCTATTGTCACTTCAGGTGCAGTTCTGTCAAGAAGTTTTGATATCCCGGCGAAATCATTTTTCAGATCATGGTAAAAAAGAGCAGGGATAGCTCTGTAGAATACATGGGGATCTGTTTTCATCAAATCATATTTTTCCTGTAAGAAAGGTTCTTTTATGCCGAGATTTTTGTCAAAAGAGCGAATAAATGCCATTGCGGGAGGAACATTCTCGTGAGAAGTTTTCTCTCTGACAGAACGCAATTTCTCCATATTCGCCAGAAAAGGCTCTTTTTCTTCCGAACCTTTCAGCACTTTATCTTTTATTTCGTCAGATTTATCTTTTACTTCCCTTGATGCTTTTTTATGGCTTACCGGCCTTTGCTCTTCTATTTTAACATGTCCTGATTTTATTGTAGTCATTATAAAATTTCCTTTCCAGAATAAAAGAATTTCTTTATATAAATATACTATAAATATATGAGAAAAACATAGTAAATTTGTTAACATATTGTAAAATATCAGACAATAATTTCTTTTTTCCATTCACACATAGAAGATAATTATTGCAGGATTTTCAGCTACAGACAAAGAAAAAAGGTTAGCGTATATAATAGTATAGTTCATAAAAAATTACAGATAATCCTCGCGTCACGCGTTACGAGTTACGCGTCACGAAACACTTAAATTCCAGTAAATTATGAAAGTAACTACAATCTCAGGAGGTGCCTCTGATGTTAAAAAAAATAATTGCCATGATAATAATCTTACTGTTTAATCTCATGCCGGCTCATGCCGGTTCTTATGAAGAATGGTGCCGGAAGGGTAATGATCTGTATGACACGGGAAAATATGAAGAAGCAATTAAATGGCTTGATAAAGCCATAGAAGCTGACAGTCATTCTCTTAAGGCCTGGTATAGCAGGGGAAATTCTTTATTTAACCTGGGCAGATACGGTGAAGCCATTGAAAGTTACAATAAAGTCTTAACTATAGATCCCGATTATGCCATTGCCCGGTATAAAACAGGTAAAGCTTTATGTGAAGAGGGAAAGACTGAAGAAGGATACAGATGTTATGAAAAATATGATGATTTTTTCAAACACATATCGCCACCTCCCGGCATGAAAGTAAACCATGTAATAAACAACAGACCGGGGGAAGGAGCAGAGGGGCCTGTCTGGGGACTTCAGAAAGATCCGGAAGTAGAACAACGTTTATATCTATTTAAAAACCCTGTTACGGAAAACAATCAGGTAATAGAAAATATCACGTTCCCGGATTTTTCCGGCGACAAACGGGACATACTCGTCAGACATCTGGCAACAAGCGCAAAATGGCGTCTTATCAGCGCAGATGACAGATTAACCGCTACGAGGCGGTTTGTGATTAACGGAGACTGGACCGATAATTACGGCTATTTTGACGATTATCTTACAGATAATATATCTATAGAAACAGCCATGTGGATTGAATATAATATTCCTGTTACAAGAGATCTGGAAGAAAGTACAAACTATGAGAAAGCTGGAAGCGGTTCCATTACACTGAACCTTATGGAAGATCATGGTTTCTACTCATGTCTTCAGCTTGAATCCGGGAAAACTGCCATAAGAATACTGGAAAAAAGCCCTTACAGAGGTCGTCCATTGACTGATATGGCACTGAATTTTCTAAAAAAGGAACTGGAAGGACTTTTTACTTCCAGGACTGCATCGGAGAAAGGTTTTGACCCTTCTCTTATGCCGCTGTTTTCCGTAAGAAAAGGGAAACGTGACATAAAAGTCCGTGCAGGACTGCAGCCGGGAATTTATCAGGTAGACGCCTTTATAAATCCCGGAGAAAAAGGGTATGTTTATGTTAAAGTATTTGAAGGGACAAAAAATATGCCCCTTGAAGCGTCACAGGAAGATATCTATTATGCTTCAACAGAATATACCGGCTGGTCTGATAATAAAAATGAACAGTTCTTTTATAACAGCCAGATAACAGTATATGAAGGAGGATTTCACTCTTCATACCCTGCAAGGTTTGAGCTGTGGTTTCATCCTGACGATGCCTCAAAACCGGAAAGAAAATTACTGGAGAAAATATTTATTATTTCTGGATGGGAACGTTAAAAAATATTTATCTACAAATCAATCCCTGACCCGGTGCATACTGGGGATAGCCATCAGGCGTGCCTGCATTACAATGAGTGTTCACTCCATTGCACCACATGGTAAAATTATCCGGATTATTATCAACAATGTATCCGTATTTCAAGCGCGACGCAGGACATAAAGGCAGAGTTTTCATATAACCGGTGCCTGACGGAGACCTGTTTTCCAGGAGATATTCAAGTGAAGGAGGATAGACTCCCTTATTATCTGCAGCATACATCTCCAGGGCTATGGCAATATTTTTTATGTTACTTTCACATCCGGCAAGGTGCCCGCTTGCTCTCGCATTGAGGAAATTCGGTAATAACATCAGAAAAAGAAATATAAAAAATAGAACTATGCCGGCAGCAGGAAAAAGAAAACTTTTTACCGGATCTTTTCCGGGATTAAAAACAGATAAAATCCGGTGAGTGAATAAATATATCAAATGAAATAAAGACCATATGAAAGGGAGTAAATAAAGAGTTGCAATTATAAGAAATATTAAAATTTGAAACAGACTCTTTAATGAGAATAGTTCTACTGAAAATACTCTTACATAAAAACAACTCCATAATAAAATAATGGGAATTACAAAAATAATCCTCACTGTATCGGAAGAATTTCTCATGAAATAATATATATACATATAAGATTTTATAAAAAGCCATATGTAAAATACCCATGCTATCAAAATAAAACTATTACGCAGATAGTCACTTTTATCATATGGATGATTTCTATATGTATAGATATTTACGATAATCAGGCCGGCAAGGCTCAGTAAAATCATTAGTCCGGTTAAAGAAATTTTTACCGTTCCCTTTTTTATATCAATTATCAGGTTTATAATATGCCAGAGAAAGAACGTAATAATGGAAGGGATAAAAATGAGTAGAGATATCTGTTCTGCTGCATAGATATTACCATATTTATAACGATCCAAATCAAAAGTATTGGAAAAAAGTGAAACTCCACAGAGGGAAAGAATAAAAAGGCCTGCTATCTTATAAAAGGTTGTTCGGACTGCATCACCTGATGTTTCAGAAGAAATCTTACCGGCACCTGTGTATTTCAACAGAGCATCTCTAAAATCCTTAACGCTAATATATCTCTTTAAAGGTTCCATTTCTATGGCATGTCTTATAATTTCCTCAAGGCCCGGTTTTACGGAACTATTCAAAGTCCTCACAGGCGGAAAAGTAAAAGGTTTTACAGAAGGATCGTAAAGGGTAACCATCTGAAATAATATGACACCGAGACCATATACGTCAGATTGAGGAGAAGACTGTCCACGGCCTCTGTACTGTTCAGGCGCCGCATAGCCGGGAGAACCGTAACTGAATGTGTCTGTAATCTTATCAGGATTATAATATCTGGCTATTCCGAAATCTACGAGTTTTACCTTATCATCGGATGTTATTATTATATTGGAAGGTTTCAGGTCTCTGTATACTACAGGGGCTTTAAAGGTATTATGAAGATAATCCAGAATTTCACAGAGTTCCACAGTCCATTTAATAGCTTTTTCTTCCGATAAAGGTTTTTCCGAAGAATTCAAAATTTCTTCCAGTGTTTTCCCTTCTAGGTAATCCATTGTAAGATAGTTTAATTCTTTTTCTGTAAATATACCATATGTTTTCGGCAGGCCGGGATGATTGAAATTGACCATAAATTCCGCTTCACGGAAAAAAATCTCCTTTGCCGCATCTGCATCTATACCGCATGTTTCCGAAAAGATAAGTTCTTTTACTACAAATCTTCTGTCATCGTCAATTCTCTCTACGAGATATACATTACCCATGGCACCGCTTCCGAGAAGCCTTACCACTCGATAGATATTATTCAGTATTGTTCCCGTTTCAAGAGCCATTTTATTTCCCTCCCTCTTTTTTTCCCGGTTTACCGCCATATTTTACAAGTATTTCTCTCAATTTTTCATTATTACTGTATTTACGAGAAATAGCTATACCCAGAAACATTTATATTTGCTCCTTTTTCCATGAGTAATTCCACTATTTCTTTATGTTCTACAGCACAGTATAAAGGGGTTCTTCCATTTCTATCCGTAGCATTTACATCCAGACCTTTTTCTACGAGTAATTCTACTGCTTCTTTACAGCCTGTTCCTGCAACACTATGTAAAAGGGTTTCTCCGTAATGATCTAACTTATGTATATCTGCTCCTTTTTCTATAAATAAGACAACTAAATCCATGTGATTCTCTCTCAGGGCGAAATAAAGAGGAGTATAATCGCCCCGCCCATCGTCCCGTCGTGCATTTACATCCGCCCCATGCTCTATCAATAATTCAGCCATTTTCTTATGGCCCATTACAGAGATGATATGTAAAGGCTTATAAGCATAAATACTGAAATTAACATTTACACCCTTTAAGCCAGGATTCATGTCTATCAATCTGTCAATACATTCACAGGCTTCTTTATTTTTACCAGTGAAAAATAACATAAATGATTTTTTGAGCAAGGCAGATGAAAAATCAGGGTTAACCTTCAGAGCCTTATCATAGTATGAAATAGCCTTAACATAGTCTCTCTTACCACATGATATATTTCCAAGAAAAAACCATAGATAATAATGTAAAAAAAAAGCCAGTAAAACAAGGAGAACAGGTAAAAGCATAAATATTTTTTTCTTCAATTGCAGCACCTCCCGGAACCATATAACATTTATATAGTTATTATATCACTCAAAAAAATAAAAAGGTTCACAAAAATTCATGATTTTTTATAAAATATGATATAATAATAAAAAAGAGAGAATTACAAAGGAATATGGGATTATGATTAAATACTGCATTGATTGCGGAGCAGAAAACAATGATGCAAGTAACTACTGTATAATCTGCGGAATTTCTTTAAAAGCTTCATCGGGAAGTAACCCTTTAAAAGCAGGACATATAACATCTGATTTTGTTGATGATGCCATGACTGTACAGCAAAATATGTCTGTAGAGAAAAACACTGCAATTCTTCCGCCTTCTGCCAGCTCAGGTAAAGCCACTCAGCCGGTACATCAAAATTACGGACGAAATGTTTCACACAGGCAGATTGTTCAGCCTCATAGCAGAAATATTTCATATCAACAGGCTCCGCCTGCCCATAAACAGAGCAGTCCCTATCCTCCCGGCACTCAATACAGACATACTGCCACACCGGTACAGGTCAATTTAATTACACAGACGAATAAAACTTCAGGCAATTCATTTTTTAAAAATCTCTTTTCACTGATTGTTCTTTTAATAGCAGGTTACATGCTATATCCATATGCAAAGAATTTTTCGGCATCTTTACTCTATGAACAGGGGCTCACTTTAATGAAACTGAAAAAATACGAAGAAGCTAAAGGTTATTTCGACAAAGCCCTGTATATAAAACCTGAATACTGGCAGGCATGGAACAGTAAAGGTATGGCTCTGAGAAAGCTGAAGAAACCGGGGGAAGCAATAGAGTGTTTCAATAAAGCTCTGGAAAATAACTCTAAAGATGACAGTGCATTGCTAAATAAAGGACTCACCTTATGGGAACTGAAAAAATACGGTGAAGGAATAAAATGTTATGAACATGCCCTGAAGATTAATCCAAAAAATCATAAAACCTTTTATTGTATGGGTAATGCAATGGCCGGACAGAAAAAATACAGAGAAAGTATTTCCTGCTATGACAGTGCTTTAAAGCTTAAACCTTCATATAAAGAGGCCTGGTACGGTAAGGGTTATGTTCTCATGAAACAGAAAAAATACGACGAAAGTATTAAGTGTTATAATAAAGCCATAAAAATTGACCCTCAATATACAACTGCACTTTACGGTAAAGGATATACTCTGTGCAAACAAAAAAAATACAAAGAAGGACTGACATATTACAATAAAGTTTTACTCATCAATCCGGCTTATCCCGGTTTGAATACAGGTAAAAAACTTGCATATTACGATCTGGCAAACAGTTTATTTAACCTGGGCAAATATGAAGACAGTATTTATTATTATGATAAGGCTCTGGAAATGGATTCTAAATTTATATATGCCATAAAAGGGAAAAGAAATGCCCTTTATGCTCAGGGAAACAGGTTCTGTTCAGAAGGTAAATATGAGCAGGGATTTACCTCTTACGATAAAGCTCTGGCAATAGATCCATCTTTCAAAGAGGCATGTGACAAAAAGATCGAATACCTCCACAGTATGGGAAATACTTACTACAACAGCGGAGACTATTCCATGGCAATAAGCTGTTATGACAGAATTTTAGCCATTGACAGAAACTACAGCCAGGCAACTATAAACAAGGCAAATGCCCTCTATTGCATAGGGAATCAAACAGCAGCATCGGGACAATATGCAATGGCAATAGTATATTATGACCAGGCCCTGACAATCAACCCGGGAAGCGGTGAAATTTACAATGCAAAGGCAAGTGCCCTGACGAATCTGCAAAATCAGAGGAAAAGTTATTATAACACATCGTATAATTATAATAACAGTCAGAGTTATAATAATACTTACTCCGGTTCTAGTAATACTTATCCCCGTTATAATAATACTTATTCCGGCTATAATAATAGTTATTCCAATAATAATTACTATAATCAGAACCAGGAAAAAATCAAACAGCAAAATGAAGCAATGATAAATAAATATAATCAGGAACAGCAGGACAGGATAAACAGTCAGAATCAACAGATAATAAAAAATACATCGACTTATCCGGGTAAATAGTTTCATTCCTTGCGTCACGCGTTACGTCAAATAAAGTGAGGTGATATTTAATGAGATCAAAAAAATTAGCATGGTTTTTACTCTTTATGGTTTTAATAAGCATGGCTTTATTTCTATCAGGCTGTGATGACGGCGATGGCGACGGTCATCCGGAAAGCCTGTTGAAAATGCTTTCAAATATCTTTCTTGTTTCTACGTTTATTTTCACAGGTACTTCAATTATAAACAATAGAAATTCAAGAAAAGGTAATGGGCTTCATAAATAAATTTTAAAGAGTGGTGAATCTGTAAAGTATTTCAATTAAAAGTAGATATTTCTCATTTA
>JAKPQU010000384.1 GCA_029555925.1 Bacillota bacterium | reverse complement strand
TATTGAATTATAATGTAAAGTAGCATGATATAAGCTGTAACTGTTATAAACGTTCCAGTTTAGATTTTTTTCGGAGGAGCATCAGGCAGGCAGACGGTATTTACCTATTATTCAAATTGTTCAGTTTAATTAAAGCAATTTGGTATTAAGATGAAATATGCCCGTGGTGTCGCTCCTCAGGAAATATATGATTCCCATGAGGTTGCAGTCATAGCAAAATCAGTATAAAATAATCAGGGCGTATCGGTAGATGATCTTTCTACTGATACGCCCCCGTTATGTTCCTGTTTTATTTATAATCTGACACATTTACGCCATATAAATTGAAATGGCCTGTCTGTATTTTGTTTCCTATACAGATTGAGAGAGCGAGGCCTCCGAGTAAACCGCCTACTGTTCCGATAGCTCCTCCTATTGTGGCAGCACCTGCCACTGCTCCTGCTGCAGCACCTGCCGCTACAGGCCAGTGAGATAAAGAAGCTTTCAGGAAAGAAGTTTCTTCTGACGGATCTTCAGGATACACCACTTTTGCTCCTTCAATTTCGGTGAAATTATCGGGACCTACTGCTTTTTTGCCTGTAAGTTTTGTAAAAAGCGTATGAGCCATAGGTGTTTCAATACCACTGGGACAATGATCTATAGCTTTCTTTACAAGTTCCGCACAGTACATCTGGCTGTCATCTTCATAATTAAACGCAGAGTCATAGGGTTTGTCTAACTGTGAACGGGCATAATCAAGAGCTGCTTTTACATCTTCAGCTCCTTTGTAAGGGGGACGGACAATTTTAATATGTATGGGCCCTTCCAGATATTCTTTTAAATCAGTTCTTATTACTCCTTTACCGCTGGGGTCACCTGTGGTGGCTTCAAGGAACTTGCCGTCACCTTCATAAATAGCTGCATGGGTATAGACAGAACCAAGTGTTACAACTTCCATCCTCTGCCAGTTCGGATAGGCATCACTGGTTTCTAAAATTACATCTCCCGGCTGTATGACCGATAGAATTTTATTGCGTTGCTCCTCACTGATAGGTTTTGTTGTAGTAGGAACCCTTATATCCAGAATACCGACAGCAATAGTTCCTGCCGCTCCTCCAGATTTCATCTCCTTAAGTTTATCACCCATAAGTAATGCACTGTCATCAACATGGCTTCCCAAAACAACCTGATCCGACTGTTGATTTGTTTTCTGATTTTCTCTGGAAGAAGGCTGATTTATTAAAACTTTCGAATTATTTAATGATGAATTTATTTGCATCTATATTTCCCCCTTAATATTTCTCTATAGTTTTGACGGCATCAATTCTATTGTAAAAAATTATAACATGTTTAAAAATCCGATTCCAGAAAAAATTGTTAACAAATTGTAAATCTTTTGTTTTTTTCTTAAACTTCCAATTATTATTGCCGATAATTATATAAAAATATTTATAGTATGTTTCATATTCTGATAGAATTTAATGTCAGTGAAAAGTGAAACATTCAGGACATTACTCACTATTTACCATTCACTTTTCACTCCTTCTTACTGACCTGAGCATAAGCATGTAATAAAAGTTTTCCTCCCGTCACGCGTCACGCGTTACGCGTCACGAGAGCATATATATATTATTTATGCTCACCTCAGTAATTATGAATTGTTATGAAACCAGCTATAATACTTAACACCTCAGTAAGAGAGAGGAAGGGATTTAAATGGATATTTTTTTAATTTTATCTACAGCCGTAGAACTTGGAGCATCTGACATACATATCGTTCCGGGCTTTCCTCCTATGATAAGAATTGTCGGAGAAATAATACCGCTGGAAAACTTCGGTATTATTTCACCGGAACAGGCAAAAGTCATGCTCTACGGCGTACTTTATGAAGAACAGCAGAGAAAATTCGAAGAAAACCTGGAACTTGATTGTTCTTATGATATAAAAAATGTATCAAGATTCAGAGTGAATGTATTCCTTCATAAAGACGGGGTAGGAGCAGCGTTCAGAGTAATAAACTCTAAAATTCCGACACCGGAAGAGCTTATGCTTACAGATACAATTACAGACCTGGCCTTTCTGACAAAAGGGCTTGTACTTCTGAGCGGCCCTGCGGGAAGCGGTAAATCCACAACGATTGCTTCTCTGATAGAATATATTAATCAGAGGAAAAAGGTCAGAATCCTGACAATAGAAGATCCTATAGAATTTGTATATGAAAGGAAACTTTCTGTAATAACTCAGAGAGAAGTGGGGAATCAGACCTATTCATTTTCAAATGCCTTAAAATCTGCCCTGAGAGAAGACCCTGATGTCATATTTGTAGGTGAGATGCGTGATCTTGAAACGATTTCACTTGCACTGACTGCGGCAGAAACAGGACATCTGGTCTTTTCAACACTTCATACACCTGATGCACCACAGTCAATAGACAGAATTATAGATGTTTTCCCGTCATATCAGCAGCAACAGATAAGGGTACAACTGGCCGGTACTTTAAGGGCTATAATCTGTCAGCATCTCCTGTCCAGGCCCGATGGTACGGGAAGAGTGGCTGCAAGAGAAATATTAATAGTTACGCCAGCCATATCAAATCTTATCCGCGAAAACAAGAGCCATCAAATATACAGTGCCATTGAAACAGGAGCAAGACTCGGCATGATTACAATGGACAGACATCTTGCGGAACTGGTAAAACAGGAACTTGTAACAATGGAAGAAGCCTATACAAGAGCAAATGATCCGGAACAGTTTAAAAAATATACTATTGGAGACAATGTTAAAGCCGGCAGGATGTGGTGGTAAGGAGGAGTGAACGGGAATGAAAGAACATAATATTATGGAAAAACTAAAGAAAAGTCAATTTTTTCATATATTAACAGAAGAATCCCTGAAGACCCTTTCCGGATTTGTTACTGAAGAATTCTATAAAGCAGGTGAGCATATCTATAAAGAAGGAGAATATGGTGACTGCATGTATATAGTCACATCGGGAGAAGGTTCCGTTCATAAAGCCATTGGAAAAGGTAAATACAGATCTTTCAGTTATATAAAACATGACGGTTATGTGGGAGTAATGTCTTTATTCCGCAACAAACCCAGATTTGCCGATTTTACTGCCATCACGGACATGGAACTTATCAGATTAAAAAAGGAAGATCTGGATAAATTCCTTGCAGAAGACAGTAAAGGAGGGTTACTGTTATTGAATCAGGCAATACATGTACTGGCAGAGAAATTGAGAGAAACGGAAAAAGAAATGTTTATCATATCTGAAATAGGAGAAATAGCATCAACTGCTGACAGTGAAGAAGATATCTTCAATAAAGCTTTTTCTCTGGCACTCATGAATATAGACGGCACGATCTCAGGAATTCTGGCTATTTACAATGAATATACAGATGAATTTGAGATAAAAAACCACGAATGTCTTTCTGTCAGTGACATAGGAGAGGGATATTTATCTAAAAACGAACCTCTGATTAAAATTATTATGGAAGCACATCAGATTTATGAAGGGGAACCATGTAAAGATCGGCTTATAAAAAAAGGGCTCATGGGAGATGGCCATTCATTGATTGCAAAACATATCTGTGCCGGCAATAAATTCCTTGGTTTCCTTGCCTTTTGCACCTACGACAGAGATTTTACTGCTTCCGAAAAAAATCTTATCTCAATTATCGGTGAGCAACTGGGAGTTGCTATGGGAAATATTCATTTACGAAAAGAAATTAAAAATATGAAAAGACTCTATGGAGGCAGACTCAGGGTATGTGATATGTGTAAGAAAGAATATAAAAAGTGAGTCGTGAGTCGTGAAAAGTGAAAAGTGAAAAGTGAAAGGGATACTTACGCGTCACGAGAGCAGATATGTATTATTTATACTCACCCCGGTAAACTATAAACCTTAAACATTCGGCTCTCAACTTATTTAACGCATCACACATCACAATTATATTCAACAGAAAAAATAATCGAGAAATTTTTCACGATAATATTGACATCCAGATAAAAAGGTAATATAATGAAATCGTGAAAAATTTCTCGATAAAAAATTCACGATATATTCACGAAAGGAGGAGTTTCTATGGAAGAAAACATTAAAGAAGTATCTCTGCCGACAATGAAAAGACTCCCCTATTATTATCAATATCTGAAAAGGCTTCAGGCACAGGGGCGAGAAGTCGTGTCATGCACTAATCTGGCAGAAGGACTGAATGTTGATGCCACACAGGTCAGAAAAGATCTGTCCGTTACAGGTGTAAAAGGTAGCCCCAAAATAGGGTATCCTGTATCATCAACCATTACTGCCATAGAAAAATTTATGAACTGGGATAATAGGACCGATGCTTTTCTTGTCGGCGCCGGTAATCTCGGGAGAGCAATTCTTTCCTACGAAGGGTTTAAACAGTACGGATTAAAGATTGTAGCAGCTTTTGATATAGACGAAAAAAAGACAGGTCATGAAATGAACGGAATAAAAATATTGCCTCTGGAGAAACTCAAATCCCTTGCACAGAGAATGCATATACATCTGGGTGTAATTACTGTGCCGGCAGAGCAGGCACAGTCTGTAGCGGATCTTATGGTATCGGGAGGTATAAAGGCTATATGGAATTTCGCTCCCATCAATCTGGACCTGCCGGAATCCATTATAGTGCAGAATGAAAATCTTGCCTGCGGTCTGGGCATACTTACGAGAGAAGTTAACAGGATTCAGAGAGCGTAACGGGTAAGAGCGTGACGCGTAACGCGTGACGCGTGACGGGAATAAAACCTGTAATTATATATTATGGTCAGGTCAATAAAAACGACAATAAAATCTCCCTCTGAAAAATTCAAAGAACTGTGTAAAAAATGGTAGAAACTATAAAATCTCCCTCTAAAAAGTTCAAAGAACTGTGTAAAAAATGGTAGAAACTATAAAATCTCCCTCTAAAAAATTTAAAGGACGGTGTAAAAAATGGTAGAAACTATAAAATCTCCTTCAAGAAAATTTGAAGTTCTCTGTAAAATACTTGATAATTATTCAAGGGATCCTGCCAGACTCATCCCCATACTTCAGGCAGTTCAGGAAGAATATCGTTATCTTCCTGAAGAGGTAATGACTTATATAGCAACATCTCTTGATATTCCGCCTTCAAGGGTTTACGGTGTAGCCACATTCTACTCCCATTTTGCCCTGGAACCGAAAGGTAAATATGTAATAAAACTGTGTGACGGCACTGCATGTCATGTAAAAAAATCCACATCCATACTTGAAGCACTTTATAAAAAACTGGGAGTAGATGAGAAGCACAGAACGACACCTGATATGCTCTTTACAGTAGAGACTGTATCCTGTCTGGGAGCGTGCGGACTTGCGCCCGTAGTAGTCATAAATGATGATGTACACGGACAGATGACTCCTGAAAAAACCATTTCAATCATAGACGAAATAATTAAAAATTCTTACTGAAGTAAGCATAAATAATACATATAGCTTTCGTGACGCGTAACGCGTAACGCGTGACGGGAGGAAAACATTTTTATTAGATGCTTATGCTCAGGTCAGTAATATATGAGAATAAAGGAGTGTAAAAAAATGAATACACTTTTGGAAACAATAGAAAAAGATTACAGAAAAAAATCGGAAAACATACAGAAAAGGGTTATTGTATGTGCCGGTACAGGCTGTGTGGCAAACGGAGCACTTAAAGTCTATCAGGCTTTTATAGATAATCTGAAAAAGGAACATCTTGATGTAATAACAGAACTTAAAGAAGAAACAGGAGAAAAATCCATTTTCGTATCACACAGCGGATGTCAGGGCTTCTGTCAGATGGGCCCTCTGGTCACAATAGAACCGGAAGGTCTATTCTATACCAGGGTAAAACCGGAACATGTAATGGACATAATAAATCATACCCTGAAAAACGGAGAGGTCATAGAAAGCCTCCTCTATGAAGATCCTTCTACGGGGAAACACTGCAACAGGACTTCCGATATTCCTTTTTACAGAAGACAGAACAGGTTTGTTCTCAAGATGTGCGGACTCATTGACCCGGAAGATATAAAGGAATATATTGCAAACGGAGGTTATGAAGGAGCAAAAAAGGCATGGACAGAGATGTCTCCGGAAGCAATCTGTGAAGAAATACTTTACTCCGGGCTGAGAGGCCGTGGAGGCGGAGGATTTCCTACAGGAAAAAAATGGAACCTCACAAGACTGGCATCAGGAGAAAAAAAATATGTTATCTGTAACGGTGACGAAGGAGACCCGGGTGCTTTTATGGACAGAAGCGTAATGGAAGGCAATCCTCACAGCGTAATAGAAGGTCTTATGATTGCGGCCCGTGCCACAGGTGCCGATGAAGCATATATCTATGTAAGAGCTGAATATCCTCTCGCAGTAAAAAGATTGAAAAAAGCAGTTTCGCAGGCTGAAGAGATGGGAATCGTGGGAGAAAATATTTTCGGCACAGGTAAAAAACTTGCCTGTCATGTAATGGAAGGGGCAGGTGCCTTTGTATGCGGAGAAGAAACGGCTCTTATGGCTTCCATAGAAGGCAAGAGAGGTATGCCTGCGCCGAAACCTCCCTTCCCTGCAACAAAAGGACTCCACGGTAAACCCACTGTTATAAACAATGTGGAAACCCTTGCCACAGTGCCTCTTATAATAAATAAAGGTTCCAGATTTTTCAGATCTCTCGGTACAGAAGGTTCTCCCGGGACAAAAACCTTTGCCCTTACGGGACATGTGGCAAATACAGGTCTCATAGAAGTTCCTTTCGGGACGACTTTGAGGGAAATCGTCTATAACATAGGTGAAGGTGTTACAGATGACGAAGGACATATTACAGGTAAAGGTTTTAAAGCAGTGCAGATAGGCGGACCGTCGGGAGGATGTCTTACAGAAGAACATCTCGATCTCCCGATGGATTTCGACTCACTTCAATCGATAGGCGCAATGGTAGGCTCAGGCGGGCTTGTAGTAATGAACAAAGAAACATGTATGGTGAGTGTGGCAAGATTTTTCATGCAGTTTACCCAGAATGAATCGTGCGGCAAATGTGTTCTCTGCAGAGAAGGTACAAAACAGATGCTTGCACTCCTTGATGATATAATAGAAGGCAGGGCTACGGGTGAAACGCTGGATCTACTGGAAGAACTTGCTCTCGTAGTAAAAAAAGGCTCTCTCTGCGGCCTGGGCAAAACTGCTCCCAATCCCGTACTATCTACATTAAAATATTTCCGTGCAGAATATGATGCCCATGTATTTCAAAAACGCTGTCCTGCCGGGAGATGCAAGGCTTTATTGAAAGTAGAAATAGATCCCGATAAATGTAAAGGATGCGGACTCTGTGCGAAGAAATGCCCTGTCAGCGCCATTTCAGGCACAGTAAGAAAACCTTTTACGATAGACAGCAATCTGTGTATAAAATGCGGAGTATGCGGACAGGTGTGTAAATTCAAGGCAGTGAAAGGAATTTAGGACGTGACGCGTAACGCGTAACGCGTGACGGGTGGTTCGAGATGCGTAATGAGTGATGCGTAATGCGTGACAATATACTCACCGAGCACATGGCGAACCCTGTGTTCGCCCCCACTGGTCACTGAAAAATACGGAGGTGTAATAAAAAAAATGAAAAATTATATAACAGTAGACGGAAAAGATATTCCTATAGAAGGAGAGAAAAATCTCCTTGAAGTCATAAGAAAAGCAGGTATAGACATACCTACCTTCTGCTATCATTCGGAACTCAGTGTTTACGGGGCATGCAGACTCTGTTTCGTACAGGTGGAAGGGAGAGGTATTGTGCCATCATGCTCCACTCCTCCCGAAGGAGGAATGAAAATAAAAACCTCTACGGAAGAAATAAGACAGATGAGAAGAATAGCAGTAGAACTGCTTCTTGCAAATCATGAACAGTCATGCCCTACATGCGAGAAAAGTTCTTCATGTCAGTTACAGAGTCTGTCCAGAAAGCTCGGGATAAATAAAGTAAGATTTAAATCTACCATGAAACATCAGGAAATAGACATGTCGAATCCTTCCATAGTAAGAGACCAGAATAAATGTATCCTCTGCGGTGACTGTGTAAGAATGTGTTCCGAAATACAGGGTATAGGAGCAATAGATTTTGCCCACAGAGGTAGTGAGGTAATGGTTCTCCCTGCTTTCGGCAAATCCCTGGGACAGGTTGAATGTGTTTACTGCGGTCAGTGCGCATCCGTATGTCCCACGGGGGCACTTACAATAAAATCAGAAAAAAGGGAAGTATGGAAAGCTCTGGATGACCCTTCGAAAAAAGTGGTGGCACAGATTGCGCCTGCAGTAAGAGTTGCTCTCGGAGAATATTTCGGACTTGAAGCAGGGGTTATAACTACGGGACAGATAGTGGCGGCACTGAAACACATGGGATTTGCCCGTGTTTATGATACATCCTTTGCGGCAGACCTTACTGTAATAGAGGAATCTACGGAATTTATAAAAAGAGAAGAAAAGGGAGAAAAACTCCCGCAATTTACTTCATGCTGTCCTGCATGGGTAAAATTCGCAGAACAGTATTATCCCGAGTTGCTGACCAATTTATCCAGTTGCCGTTCTCCGCAGCAGATGTTCGGCTCCCTTGCGAAAGAAATTTTGCCTGACGAACTGTCAGCAGAAAAAGAAAATATAGTAGTAGTATCTTTTATGCCATGCAGTGCAAAAAAATTTGAAGCAAGGAGAGAGGAATTTCAGAAAAACGGTATAAAAGATGTAGATTATGTTATTACGACACAGGAACTGGGACAGATGATAGAAGAATCCGGTCTTGATTTCAAATCTCTCCAGCCTGAATCACTTGATATGCCGATGGGTTTCAAAACAGGTGCAGGAGTCATATTCGGAAACTCCGGTGGTGTAAGTGAAGCTGTGCTCCGTTATGTAGCGGAAAAACTGGGAGGAGTAAAACTGGACAGGGTGGATTTTTATGAAGTCCGTGGTGAGGAAGGACTCAGGGAAGCGAATATAAAAACAGGAGATAAGACAGTAAAACTTGCAGTCATATCAGGTTTAAAAAATGCCAGAACCATTATAGGAAAAATAAAAGAAGGACTCTGTCATTATGATCTCATAGAGGTAATGGCATGTCCCGGAGGCTGTATAGGAGGAGCAGGGCAGCCTGTAAGCCGCGATATTCATGCAAAGAAGAAAAGAACAAAATCCATTTATGATGCGGATAAAATGCTGGAACTTCATAAATCACAGGAAAATCCATATATTAAAGAATGTTATGACAGGGTATTTGAAGAAGCAGGAAGCAGTAAAGCCCACAGTCTTCTCCATACCTGTTATCACAGCCGTAAAAGGATTGCAGAAGAATCCATTCCTCTCATTGCAGAAACAGAAAACACCATGGTAGAAGTAAAAGTATGTCTCGGCACAGGCTGTTATCTCAGAGGAGCACAGGATTTAATCTATAAACTTGCCGGCTATATAGAAGACCATGATCTTTTAACAACTGTAGATTTAAAAGGAACCTTCTGTTTTGAATCCTGTGACAGAGGCCCTGTTGTCAGTATCGGAGATACTGTTGTAGAACACTGCAATTTCAAAGAGGCATGCAGGGTAATGGAAGAAAAGTTAAAGACTATGGCAGTGGCAGTGAGCAGTAAGCAGTGAGCAGTTACCAGTGAAGGGATACCTCACCCGTCACGCGTCACGCGTCACGATTACAGTAGGGGCGACCCCCTGTGGTCGCCCTGTACCCGGTGAAAGCACGCGTAACGCGTAACGCGTCACGCGTCACGCTTCATACCACCCGAACAAAGAAGGGAGAAAAACAAACAATGATCCAGAAACAGGGACAGGTTATATATACGAACAAAGCAGCATGTCAGGACTGTTACAGATGTGTCAGGGTATGTCCTGTAAAAGCCATTCAGATGCAGAAAGGACAGGCTTTTGTCGTAGAAAAAAGGTGCATTTCATGCGGCACATGTGTAAGGGAATGTCCGCAGGGAGCAAAATCCTTCAGAAATGACATAGAAAAAGCCATAGCTTTACTTTCACATAATAAGGTCGCCGCAAGTATTGCTCCCTCTTTTGTATCACTCTTCGGAGAATGGGAAAGGGCATCTCTCCCCTCTGCCCTCAGAAAACTCGGATTTTCTTATGTGGCAGAAACAGCTGCAGGAGCCTATTATGTAGCGAAAAAAACAGGAGAAATAGCACTGAAAAATAGAAACCATCCCCATATATGTACTGCCTGCCCCGCTCTTGTAAGTTATGTAGAAAAATACATGCCTGAACTGGTGGATATACTTGTTCCCGTAATGTCTCCCATGGTAGCCCACGGGAAATATATAAAAGAGAAACTGGGCGCCGATACAAAAGTAATTTTCATAGGCCCATGTATGGCAAAAAAAGCAGAAGCAGACAGGGAAGAAAACAGACAATATATAGACTGTGTCCTCACCTTTACGGAACTCTTCGAGTGGTTTTCAAGAGAAGAAATAAATCTGGAAAGATGCGAGGAAAGTAATTTTAATGAAGAACCACACGGAGACAGCAGATATTTCCCCCTTACAGGAGGTCTGGCAAGAACTGCCGCCATGAGTAACGATATACTGGATATAAATTTCCTCCCTTTAAGCGGATTTGATGAAATAAAAGAAGCTTTAGAGAATATTTCCCCCGATTCTATGACTCTCATAGAACCTCTTTTCTGTCATCAGGGATGTATAAACGGCCCCGGCATACCGAAAGAAAAGAATATTTTCCAGAGAAGGCTCGAGCTGTTACATTATGCGGAAAAAAACAAAGGCACTGTCGCCGGAGATGAGTCAATATCTGACATAGAAATATCTTTTCACTGTGAAGAAATATCTGAGAGAAAGGAAATAACAGAAGAAGAAATAAGAAAAGTTCTGGAAAAAACAGGCAAAACAAGGGAAGAAAATCAGTTAAACTGCGGCGCATGCGGTTACCCGAGTTGCAGAGACAAAGCAATAGCTGTCATACAGGGCATGGCAGAACCGGAAATGTGTATCCCCTATATGAGACGCCTTGCAGAACAGAGAAGTGATAAAATTATAGAAACAAGTCCCAACGGTATAGTTATACTGGATGATAAATTGAATATTATAAGTATGAATCCTGCTTTCAGGCAGCTCTTTATGTGCACAGAAAGTATTTACGGGAAAAGAATATCCTATCTTATAGATCCTGAACCATTTGAAAAACTTGCCTCAGGGGAAGAAAACTTCATAAAAACCACTGTAAAACATGAAGCCTATAATATTGTCTGTCATGAAATGTTTTACAAACTGGAACAGGAAAGACAGTTTGTAGGTATCTTTGTAAATATTACCACTACGAAAGACAGTCAGGAAAAATTAAAAAACCTGAGAGCTGAAACAATAAAACAGTCCAGGGAACTTCTCGAACATCAGATAAACATGGCACAGGAACTGGCCAAATTCCTGGGAGAAAGCACAGCAAGAGGTGAAGAACTGGTACAGAACCTTGTACGCCTGGCAGAGGAAAAGGAGGATCAGAAAAAAGACAGATGGTTAAAGGATATGTACATGTAGAAATAACAGTTGAACAGAGTCCGAAAACCCCCGGCAATCCGTGCGGAGATGTTTTATTATATGACAGAACTACTTCTGCTACAACAATAATCCTGAGTGACGGCCTGGGCTCAGGCATAAAAGCCTCCATAGCCGCAACAATATGTGCCTCCCGCCTTCTGGAACTGCTCAGGAGAGGCTTTTCTCTGAGAAGTGCCGTTACGAATATTATTAAAACCATGGATAAAGCAAAAGAAAAAAATCTACCCTATGCAGTATTTACAGTTATCAGGATTTTAAATGACGGGGAAGCAACTGTAATAACCTATGAAATGCCGCCGCCTCTGTTCATTGCAGGAAGAATTGCAAATATATTAAAACAGAGACAGATTATAATAGACACTGAAATAGCAGGGGAAGCAACCTGTTATGTAGAACCGGGCGATGGCATAATAGTTGTAAGCGACGGAATTACTATGGCAGGTATCGGATTGAGTCTCAAAAGGGGATGGCAGATAGACGGAGTATGTAATTATATAAATACATGTATGTCAAAGGGTATATCTATTTATGATCTGGCCGGCCATATCCACAGGCATGGAAGGAGGTTATGGGAAAAAGAAGGAGGAGATGACTGTACTGCCGCACTTGCCTTCTGCAGAAAGGGTGAAACAGTGAACATACTTACAGGTCCTCCGGAAGATAGAAGAGATGATATAAAAACAGTAAATAAATTTATTCATATGGAAGGAAATAAGATTGTCTGCGGCGCAAGCACTGCATCAATGGTGGCAAGGATATTAGGAAAATCTGTTACAATAGACGAAGATTCATGCAGCGAGCTATCACCTCCGAAATATTATATAGAAGGTATAGATCTTGTCACAGAAGGAGCTATAACACTCAATCAGGTATATAATATAATAGATGAAGACGAAGCCTATTACGAACAGGATTCTGCAGTAACAGAACTTTGTGAACATCTAAAATCGTCTGACAGAATTAATTTTTTTACAGGTAAGGCAAAAAATCCGGGACACATTCATATGGCATTTCAGCAGAAAGGAGTTCTGCCAAGACATAAAATAGTACCTCTCCTTGGAGAAAAACTGGAAAAAGCAGGGAAACTTGTTGTCATAGAATATGTCTGAACCTGGATTTTCAGGATTTTCAGGATTTATATGAGAATCGTGACGCGTAACGCGTGACGCGTGACGGGAGGAAGAAATTCTCATACTTCGTTGTGACCGAACGGGTCATGGTTGTTAACAGGATTTTTATAATTGTAACAAATATATTTCTATAAGAATTTTTAAGCCGCTGGAAAAAGAACTGGTGGCTTATTGCTATTCATGTTCACATATTGTTAACATTGTTAACAATAAATTAATATAGTTTACATTCTGTTAATTTACTTTATTACAAAATTAGCTTATACTATGATCAGAACATTACATACAACAGGGGCGACCACTCATCGCCCCTGTAAGCAGTAAACAATTCTCCTCTATTGGATAATAGATGAAAATATTGCGAAATTATTATAACAAAAAAAAATATATAAATCAATAGGACCTTTCGGCAGAAAGGAGGACAGAAGCGATGAAACAATATTTATATAAAAGAGGCATGTCTCTGGCAGAGGTACTTGTTTCCATATCTATATTAAGTGTAATGATATTCAGTATTGCCGGAGGTATAAGTCTCACGTTCTCCTCTGTAAGGGTAGACAGAGATATAACAGATGCAATGAGTTTTGCCCAGCAAAAAATAGAACATATAAGATCAGATATTATAGATACAAATAAATTCAGTTCTCTCTCAGATATTCCCTATTCCTTTACCGATATAGAAAATTCAGATACAAGCAGATTGATATATGATGTTTCCGTATCTACTCTGGAAGGAGACAGCTTAAAAAAAGTTACCCTGAGAGTATATTATCATGATAAAAGTTCAGCAACTCCTCAGCCGTCAGGGAATAAACTCATCCAGATAAGTACATACATTTCAAGAAAGTAGCAAAGCACAGGCAGAAGACAGGAAAGTGAAAAGTGAAAAAACAGGACATTGCTCACTTCTGACTCCTTCTTAATTATAAATTTCTATGAAACTAACTATTTATTGACCTGAACATAAGTATGCAATAAAAGTTTTCCTCCCGTCATGCGTTACGCGTGACGCGTTACGAGAACATGTATATATTATTTATACTCACCTCAGTAATCCTGATAACCTTTTTATAAGGCTTATGAGAAAGGAGAAATATTTATGAAATACAGCATTAAAGGTCTGACTCTGACAGAATTACTGATAGCTACATTCATATTTCTTTTATGTACTTCTACTGTAATATCTGTATGGTTATGTGTAAGAAAAATATACACAGTTGATATTACCACCATAGATTCCAGAAGAGAACTCAGAACGGCTCTGCACAGAATGAATTCGGATTTTAAAATGGCAGAAACAATTTACACAGGAAGATCTTTTATCTATAAAGGCAGAACCTATCAGATACCGCCAGATCCGATCTATCCAGGCAGTCCCGGTTATAGTATTGCAGTCGCTATTCCTGTAATAGATTCGGATGGTATAAGAAGCGGGAATTATACCATAACAGGTTATTTCCTGGAAGGACAGAGCAATCCTGATAAATATAATCCCGGGGCACAGCAACTTGTAAGATTTTGCTATAACACAACAGGAGGTACACAGGCGAACCCTGTAAATCCGTTATCTGTTAATCTTCAAACAGTTATTACCAGTTCTGATACAAACTTCACAGTTCTGGCCCATTATATTGAACCGCAGGGACTGGAATTTACCGTATTTGATCCTCCCAGGGGCATAAAGACTGCCGCGGTGAAAGTGGAAAGAAAACTGGCAAACCTTCCCCCTGTTCAGCAAAAGATAGAATCCGGTTATTTTATGAGGAATAACAGGTAGAGACGTTTTATAAAACGTCTCTACAAAAAAGGAGGCACCATATGAAATTCTTAAAAGAAATCTTCAAAGAAAAAGGTATAGCACTTTTTACGGTTCTTTCCTTTGTACCTGTACTACTCCTGCTTCTCGGATGTATTGTTAAAGAAACTATTGCAGAATCATATTTTCTTCTCAGGGAAAAAAGAAGTGAGCAGGTTTTCTATCTGACAGAGGCAGGTATAGATATGGCTTATTCCATATTCAGTTCAAATAATTTCGGTAAATATACCCATGAGAATGAAAATACTAAATATGAAGATGACAATCCTCTTTTTACGGGTATTCCTTCTTTTCCGGGTTTTTCGAGAATTACGGAAGGAACCTGCAATGGATGGATCAAATGGAAATGGGAACCCGGTGATCCTTATGATTCTATGCTGGGCTCATCTTACAGAGAGGAATTTATGTTTCAAATATATCCGGAAGGAAGTGATTTTGTAATAAAATCCATAGGAAAAATATCCTGTGGAGGAGATATGGCAAAATCTATAATTATCAGAGGTTCAAGAACAAATCTTCTCGAGTATACAATCTTCGACAATCAGGATTTAAGTGAATTCGTAAGAGGGCCAAACCAGACAGTATACGGCAAAATTCACACAAATGGAAATCTCTATATGAGACCGAGCGGTTCAACCTTAAAATTAAAAAAGGATTCCACCGGTATAATGTCCATAACCTGTGCACGAAGTATCATAGCATCACAGGATGCATGGGAAAGACCCTGGCAGTCAGGATCTCATATATATATATAGATAATAAAGATGGCAATGAAATAGAACTGACCGGAGGATTACCGGGAATAGCCTATGATCACAACCATACAGAATGGGCGGAGAATATACCGGATAACGATAAAGGTTCCCTTGACAGATGGGATGGAATGGTAAAAGATTCTGCCACAGGAGCACAGACTATCAATGTTCCCAATTTTCAATCCTTTATAAAAGGAGGCTATTATGATCAAAAATCCATAGAAGCAGGCCTGAGAATTACCGGTACAGGAGCAGAATATTTCAATGGTTCCAGCTCAGTTCCGTCAACTATCCAGAATGCTGTTATAACTGCCGGAGAAAGGGTCGCAGCAGGGGGGTGTACTTCTTTCTGGAATGAAAATGAAGGAAGGACTGAAACAGTTGTAGATATAGATATTAAGAAAATGCTTGATCCTGACGGAAACGGAAACAGTTCCGATAAAATCTGGCCTAAAAACGGCATAATTTATGCGGATACACCGGTAAGGATAATCAACGGAGAAGAACTTCCGGGGCCTGTAACGATAGTCAGTCCTTATAATATATATACAAAAAGTGATTTTAATATGGAATTACCGACTCAATCAGATTATAACAGGCATATATCAGATCAGTCTTATACGAAGAAACAGCCTGCCGCAATATGCAGCACATCAAGGGTATATTTTCTGTCAGCAAGCTGGAAAGACTCGGAACATCCATCCGGCACAAGAGTAATGAAATATGCCAACGATCCGAAAAAAACAGGGTATACAAATGACGCTTTAAATGTTATGGAAGTGAACGGAGCTATCATAGATGGAGTACCTACAGTAGACGAAAGGTACTATAGAAAGGACTGGGGGAACTCTACAAACCCATTTTATAATAATACGTTGAATAACCAGTGGCCGAACGTAGATGATCTTCTTGAAGACTGGGGAACTTCCAGGACATTAAAAAAGAGAGGCTCTATCATTCATCTGCAGAATTCCACTATGGCCGACTGGAATAATTCAAATGTAGGAGGCGGTGTTGCGGCATGGGTTACCGGAGCCCAGTATAATCCTCCTTACAGAGATTACGGCCCGGATCCGTCTCTTGCTACAAACCATCCTCCGGAATTTCCCAGGGGAGCACAGATTACATCATGGCAATCAGGAGGTGTCGAAAATGAATAATAACAGACTGCCGGAAGGCACTGTATTGCAGGGTACATATGAAATATGTGACTGTATATCATCCAGAGAATTCTGTAATATCTATAAAGGATATGATCTTATTAACAAAAAAGAAGTAATGATAAAAGAATTACAGAACAGGGCTATAGATAGCAACGACAGAGAAGAAGCTGTAAAAAAATTGACTGAAGAAGTAGAAATTTATAAACACTTAAAACATAAACATATGGCTTCTGTCATTGATTATTTTTCCATCACAAGTGCCGTACGCACAGAAAACAAACAGTTCATTGTAATGGAATATATAGAAGGTAAAACCTTAAGGCAGATAAAAGAGGAAAGAAATATATCCATAGAAGAAATTTCCGGGTGGCTCGAACAGATCTGCAACGTGTTTATATTCATGTCCAGAATGAATCCATCTTTATTATTCTATTATCTGTCACCAGATCATATAATGATAACAGAAGAAAACAATGTAAAATTGATAAACTACGGGCTTATAAGGACTTTCAGAAAAGGTCCTTATAAAAATAACCGGTATATGGGCATAGCAGGATATTCTGCCCCTGAACAGTATGGTATAAAAGAAATAGATACGAGGGCAGATATATTTGCTATGGGAACAATCATTTACTATCTGCTCACAGGTGACGATCCGGCAAAACACCCCCTTAATTTTTCTCCTGTAAGAAACTTCAATTCTTCTGTTTCAATACAATTTGCAAGATTTGTATCCAGATGTATTCAGGTGAACCCTGAAGAGAGGTTTGTAAATTTTCTGGAGATGAAAGAAACCTTTAAATCTATTCCCCTTCTGGACACACAGATAACCATGGAAATAGCAAAAAAGAAAGAACATCTGGACGAACATTCAAATGTACAACTCTATAAACCTGTCGGCAAAGAAGTTAACAACTGGAAAGAATCTCTTATATGGACAGTAAACAGATATACCGGTATCAGATATGCACTGGCCATAACTGCAGCAGTCTTACTTATGACAACAGGATTTTTATACAGACATACCCCTTGGGCACAGAAATCAGCCTATCTTTTAGAATATAACGGACACAGTATAACAGTTATGAATACTGTTAACGGAGAAATAACAGGAAAAATAGAAACAGGACTGACATCAGGAGGTATAGCAGTATCTCCTGACGGGAAATATCTTTATGTTACAAGGACAGGTAACAGACTGTCAGTTATAGACATCAAACAGGAAAAGGAAATAAATAATATAATAGTAAAAGATGAACCGGTAGGTGTAAAACTCTCCAGAAAAGGGGACAAACTCTTTGTAGTGAACAGAAAAGGAAATTCAATAACTGTAATAGACAGGGAAAGCCAGATGTTACTGGCTCATATACCTGCAGGGAAAGAACCGGTAGATGCCGTAGTAGCAGGTGAAGAGTTATATGTATGTAATTACTCGTCAAATGATGTATCTGTTATTGATATTAACACTAACAAATTAGTAAAAAATATTTCTGTAGAAAGAAGACCTGTAGCAATAGCCTTTAATTCTGTGGTACAGAAATTATATGTTGCAAACTCGGCATCTGAAACGGTATCGGTAATAGATATAAAGACTAAAAAAATAATAAACACTATCACAACACCTGGATTTGCAAGAGATATTACAGTATATCCTGATGAAAAACTGGTCTGTGTCGTAATACCGGAAACTAAAAGCATATTGCTTATAGATCCGGTACAGGACAGGATCACAGGAGAGTTGATTATAAAGAAAAATGTGGCTTCCATAAACTTTTCATCAGATGGCAAATATTTTTATATATGCAGCCCTGCTGTAGCTGAAAACCAGAAAAGTGAAATTTTAGTATATGATACAATGAGTAAAAACATGGTAAAAGAAATTGCGTTAAAAAAACAGTGTATAAAAATGGTATTCACTCCTTTAACCAGGGAAGCTTCTGTAGCTATAGGAGGATTTTAATATTCGTGACGTGTAACCGTGTGATGGGACAGTTCACTTACAACCAGGATAATATTGATGGTGTTTCTATCAGGAAATTTCATGAGAGGAGGTGAAAAAAATGCTTGCTCTAATGACATGTCCGGAGATACATCAATGTGCCTGGTGCCTCTGTCTTATGATTGACGGCCAGTATATTGAAGACTGTGACGAACTTCTGGATGTGTCACATGGTATATGCGAGAAATGCCTGGAAGAAATTGTAGAAGAATTCTGACAACCGGGAGTTGAAGCATTATATGCATGATGTAGAAAAGTATAAAATCTTATCATGGAGCCAACAAAAAGGAGTTGTGTTTCCACAACTCTTTTTGTTTTGCCCATAAAACAGTTAACACCAAATTGCTTGAATTACTGAGTACCGCTACAGGCAAATTAGTAACCATTTATCAGCTTCTGCCTGACAGGCTCTTACGAAGAAAAATATAGTGTATTTCATAACTTATTAGAAATTAAGTCGTCGTGACGCGTAACGCGTGACGCGTGACGGGTTTAATCCCTGCGCATCACGCATTACGCTTTACGCATTACGAGGTCATTATTTATGGATAGTTATGAAACTAAC
>JAKPQU010000378.1 GCA_029555925.1 Bacillota bacterium | reverse complement strand
GGCCAGTCCTCATTACCTGTCTCAAAAAACTTTAAAAAACTATAAGCAACAAGGGCATCTTCTCTTTTTCCATCAAAGAGAGGCTGATTGGGTACATTCCAGAGGACTGCAAGAGGGGTACCACACGATCTGGCAAGAGTAATACCGGCAAGATCAACCATAGAATGGCCGCTACCGCCTGTATTAAACACAGTACAGACCCCGGGATGTTCTATCTTATCAGGATAAAAAACCTGAATTTTATGATTCCATATAATTCCTTCCCATTTCTGAGAAATCATATGTAATTCATATATATTTCCCCCTGAAACATCCTTCTGGGAAACCTTTTCCCACATATAGTCAGGCTCGGGTTTCTTTATATAGGAAGAAAGATTTGCCATACATTGATTGGAGAGAATAAACATAGAAAAAACTATAATTAATAACGTTTTTTTATACATAAAAACATTCCTTTCTTTTTATAGTGTATTTCATAACTTATTAGAATTTCAGTCGTCGTGACGCGTAACGCGTGACGCGTGACGGGTTTAATCCCTGCACATCACGCATTACGCGTTACGCGTCACGATTAATATATTTGAAACATTTATTTAACTGCCATTCCTTACTATTTATAGTTTTTTGGATGCTTTTTACATTGTTTCGGCAATCAAAACAAATCACTCTTTCCACATATCTTCCATCAAATTTTCTATTTCTTCTTTTCTTTTATTTGTCTCATTATAATCAATACTTATATCTAAAACATCTCCTTCTTTCCCACCTTCCGGTACCAGTTCCAGAGGAAGATTGACTGTTTTTTTATCAGAAAGTTCTACAACAGCATAGTTTTCTTCAAATCTATCGATTATTACTTTCATTAATAATAAACACCTCTTTAATATTCATAAAGCGTAAGGCATGACACGTAATGAGTGACAGGTTGACATCACGCATTAAGCTTTACGCATTACGAGGTTATTCGTTATAGATATTTATGACACTAACTATATTACAGACCTATTATAATTTACTGAAAAGTAATTTGCAATTTTAAAATATAAAATCATTATATTCTCAGACAGAATCTTAAGTTAACAAAATTTTAACAATTTGCTAATATTTTTTTAATAATGATCGTTTAATATACTAATGAAAAGAAATATCTTCAACAAAGTTAGAAATTAATTTTAAAGATAAAGAAGTATGAAAGGAGGAGATAACATTGTTAGGTCAAGTAAATGAAATGTGTGCTTTCTACGAGAAAGCTCTTGACGCAGCATCTCTCAGACAAAAGGTATTATCGGAAAATCTCGCAAACATCAATACTCCGGGTTATCAGGCAAAGGATGTAGCCTTCGAGGAAACTATGAGGCAGGCTGTAGCACAGGAAGGTTTTGTAAATCCACATACAAAAAACAAAACTGTAACTGCTCAGGTATCAGATCCACGGCACATTAAATTCGGACACTTTGATATGGCCAGCTTTAAAATGCCTGTAAATTACCAGAGTGGGAAACTGGATATTAACCAGGAAATGGTAAAATCAGTTCAAAACCAGATGATCTATCAACAGATGGCAAGCAAAATTGGTGGTTTACTGTCCGGTGTAAGTTATGTTATAGACACAGTGAAATAATTTATGTTATTTATTTATGAAGGAGGAATGATATATGGGTTTCTTTCAAGCAATGGAAATAAGCGCTTCAGGTATGACTGCACAGAGAATGCAGATGGATGTTATTTCTCAGAACTTGGCAAATGTCAATTCTGTAGGTGAAGACGGGAAAGCCTATAAAAGAAAAGTAGCCCTTCTGGAAACAGAAGATACGCCTCAGTTCGTTATTCCATGCGGCGGAGCAATGGGCAATGAAATAAGAGGTAGGAGCAAAGGTGGCGGAGTAAAAGTTACAGGAGTTGTAGAAGATAACAGTTCTGTAAGAAAAATTTACGATCCTTCAAATCCCAATGCGAATAAAGAAGGTTTTGTAGAAGTTTCGAATGTAAATGTAATTTCTGAGATGACCAATATGATACAGGCCAGCAGGGCCTATGAAGCCAATTCAACTGCAATACAGAATGCAAAGAAAATGTTACAGACTGCAATGGATATAGGAAAACAATAGAGCTATTTTAAGGAGGTGCGAAAGTAATGTTCGATCAAATCGGTTCAATCGGTAGAAGCAGTATAAAACCTATTGATATGTCCTTTACAAAGGAAGCAGGAAAGCCTCAGGAAGAAACAGAAGGATTTGGTAATCTGTTTTCAAAGGCTTTTTCAAGTGCCAATAAGGCTATGTATTATGCAGGGCAGACAGGGCGTATTGTAGCAATGGGCGGAGATATAGAAATGCATGAAGTTTCCATAGCAGGTCAGAAAGCAAAAATAGCCCTTCATCTTACAACTCAGATCACAACCAAGATTACTCAGGCATGCAGTCAGTTATTCCAGATGCAGCTCTAATCTTTTTATAAATAGATATAATTATAGATCTTAAAGGTTTTGCATAAAATAAAAAAGAGAGGTGTTTTAAATGGCAGGAACAGAGAATGAAAAAAAGGCTAATAAAATGGATGACATACTGAAAAAAGTTATGTCTTTACCACTTTATGTACAGTTAGGTATCGTTCTTGTTTTCATAGGCCTTATATCAGCCGGAGTCTGGTACTGGGGGTATCGTGCTCCTAACTTTACAATGGAAAGACTTTATACAAAGGAACTCACAGCAGAAGACATAGATGAAATCAAAAAAGAATTAAACTCTATGGGTTATACAGAAGGTGTAGAATTCAATATAGTAAAAGGTGATAAAACCTCTTATATTATGGCACAGCGCCAGCTTAAGGCAAAAATGCTCTCCCATCTTTCAGATTTAGGTCTTCCAAGAGGTGCAAGACAGAGTTTTGCCACTATTAAGACAGGATTTTCCGATACAGAAGCAGACAGACAGGCAGCACATCTCCATGCTCTGGAAGGAGAAATCGAGACTTCTATTGTATCAATGGAAGGTATAATAAATGCAAGAGTAAGAGTGGTACTGCCCGATGAAAGTCTTTTTGAAGAAGACAAACAGCCCGCCAAAGCAACTATTATGATAGAAACAAAAAATGGTTACAATGTATCGAAATCTCAAATACAGGGTATTATTAATTTAGTTTCCGGCTCAGTAGCAAGACTGTCACCGGAAAATGTTCAGGTAGTGGATCAGAGGGGAGTTACCCTTTCGGCTCTCGTAGCATCGGAAGAAGACCCTCTGGGAATGCCTACCTCCAGCACACAGATGCAGAGACAGAAAGAATTTGACAAAGAACTTACAGACAGAGCACAATCACTCCTGGATAGAACCCTTGGAACAGGTGAAGCTGCAGTAGAAGTCAAGACAAGCCTTAATTTTGATCAACAGAAAACCAGTATGAAAGTCTATGGTAATCCCGGAGGAGGAACCAACAGTCAGATGGCTGTTTCCTCAAGTGATTCTGAAACCAGCGCAGGCTCAGGCGGTGGTAATGATGGTTATATCACTATAGGTGGAAGAACTGTAGGAGTAAATCATGCAGGAGGAGTCCAGCCTGTAGGTGGTGGAGATCAGGTAGTAGCATCCAACAGCGGTGTTTATGTTCTCAGCGAAGCAGTAAAAACCGAAACTTATAATAATAAAGGCGGAGACAGCAGCGGCGTGGCACCATCCGGTGGCAGCAGCAGTAAAAAAGGTTCTGACTATATAAGTACAGACAAGCAGACCAATTATGTAATTAACGAAAGAAATGTTGAAACAATACAGGCTCCGGGGCAGGTAGAAAGAATAACAGTTGCTCTTATGCTTAACAATCAGCCGGAAAACAGGGTTGAGCAGATAAAGAATGCAGTAGCTGCTTCAGTAGGTCTTGATCCCAGCAGAGGAGATGTGGTAAGTGTAAGTAATTTCCCCTTCAAGACCTCTGAATATGATATTATGCGTAAAGAGATGTTAAGTGCTCCAGTAGGAGAAAGACCTGGCAATAAAGCCAGTCTTCCTGCAGTAAATAAAGCAGTGGTTGCATGGGCAGCAGCAGGTACAGTACTTGTTCTGTTAGTAATATTTGCAATGTTCCTTGCAAAACAGAAGAAGAGCAATAAAGAGAAAATGCAGCTCCATCTTACAGCAGGTCCCGGCTCATCAATCAATCCTATTTCAGATTTGTTAAGTGACAAGAGTGGCAGAACTGTAGCACCATCATCCAATAATACTACAGTATCATGCGATCAGCTTACCAGAATGGCAAAAGAAAAGCCAAACAAAGTAGCTGAATTATTAAAGACATCATGGATGTCAGAGAAATAGCAGTCAATTAGCGAGGAAGTGTTTATATAGTGGGATTAAATCTCAGTGCAAAGCAGAAAACAGCAATTCTCATAGTATCTCTTCCACCGGAGGTATCGACTCAAATTATGAGAGAATTCTCTCCGGAACAAACCCAGGAGATAAGTGCGGAAATTGCAAAGCTACCAAATATATCTTCTGATGTAAGAAATGCTGTTATCGAAGAGTTTTTCTCCCGTTCTTCTGCTCCATCGGATATGATGGCAACCAATATCATGGGAGGCGGAGCTGCTACAAGCTTCGCCGAACAGGTCCTTCAGGAAGGACTTACCGAAGTAGAAGGTAAAGACATAGTCAGTGCCAGTAAAAGACCTCTTGGTTTTTTAAGACAGGTTGAACCGGAAGCTATAGTTTCTCTCTTAAAGAGAGAACATCCTCAGTCGATAGCTCTGGTTCTTTCTTATTTGGAGCCAAAACAGGCGTCAGATGTACTCAGGCGCCTTTCAGCCAGCCTCCAGACAGAAGTGGCACGAAGACTGGCTGAAATACAGAAGGTAGATCCTGATGTACTGGTTGAAATAGAAAGTCTTTTGCAGAACAGGCTGAAATTCCTTATAGATGGAGGCGGAGATTACGGGGAAGCTGACGGAAGAGAAGTATTATTGAATATCCTCAGCAAAGCAGATAAGAGTACGGAGGAAAGAATTCTTACAGGACTTACAAGAAAAAATCCCGGACTTGTAAGGGATCTGAAAAGAAAACTCTGTGATTTTGATGATCTGCAGCATATAAATGATGAAGGATTGAGAGAAGTAATTCGTCTTGCAGATACAAGAGATTTAATCCTGGCACTGAAAGGAGCAGATCCGCAGATAGTAAAGAGAGTATACAGATGTATGGCTCCTGAAGCAGCAAAAGCCCTTAAAGAAGATATGGATGCCCTCCCTTCCGGAAGGGTTGATGAAGATCAGGTAAGAGCTGCACAGCAGGAAATAAGAAATATACTCAGAAATTTAGTATCACTGGGAAAAGTAAGGATTGCTTCTTAATTAACATAAAGGCGGTCAGGTGGTTGGATTCTGACCACCTGACCGCCTCTATTTTCAGGTGAGGTTTTTTATGAATAATAATATGAACAATCAAAAAAAAATAATAAAATTTACAAAACCTGCTTCAAATCCTCTGGTAATAGGAGCAGGAGGTGGAGTTAAAACTGTAAAAAAAGAAACACCTCCTCCTCCACAGCACAGGGGGCAGCTAATTATAGGTGCCAGAGGAGTGGTAAAATCTGCCGATGTACCTCAACCACAGCAGCAAAACGTAATAGAAGAGCCTGTTCACGACAGACCGCCACAGGTTCCACCACAGCCCATGCCACAGGCACATGACGGTGAATTACCTACTCCTGCACAGTCTGCAGGCAATCAGGGAATAGATCCTCTTGCCGCCAGAACAATCAGAATAGAAAAAGTAGCAGAAGAAAAAATGGCAAGAGCAGAACAGATGCTTGAGGAAGCAGCATCAAAAGAAAAATATGCAAATCAGCAATTAGAAGAAGCACAGATTAAAGCAAAAGAAACACTGAAAGAAGCACAGGCAAAGGCAAAAAAACTGATAGAAGATGCGAAAGTATACTGTCAGCAACTTCAGGCAACATCAGAAAGAGAAGGTTTTGAACAGGGTAAAAATTTAGGTGTTGAAGCCGGGAAGCAGGAAGCGGGAGCCATGATGCAGCAGGCTATGGCTCTTATAAACCGAATACTGGAAGAAAGAAGAAAGGTTTATGAACAGCTAGAGCCGCAGGTAGCAGATCTTGCTTTAAAAATAGCTGAAAAAATCATCAATACTGAAGTAACACTTAACAATGAAATAGTTTTAAATCTTATAAAATCAAATCTGGATAAAATAAAAGACAGAGAAGAAATTATAGTACGTGTAAGTCAGGATGATTTTCCCTATGTAAAAGAACATGAAGATGAGCTGAGAAAAATCCTTGAAGGAGTAAAGAAATTCCGTGTAGAGGCAGACGGTGTTGTTGATAAAGGCGGTTGTATGCTGGAAACAAACCTGGGTAATCTTGACAGCAGAATAGAATTTCAACTGGAAATAATGAAAAGAGCTTTTGAGCAGCAAATGAATGGGTGAGTCGTGAGTCGTGAAAAGTGATCTGGTCACTGGTCACTGAAAAAGGAGGACATAATAATGGATATACTTGAAAATTTAACACCTCCGGAAATAAATCTGAAAAAATATTATGATATTGTAAATGATACGGTTCTGGTAAAAGAACATGGAAAAGTCCAGCAGATTGTGGGTATAGTTATAGAATCAGAAGGTCCGGGAGGAAATGTAGGAGAAATATGTTATATTTATCCTAAAGACAGAAGTAAGCCACCTCTGAGATCAGAGATTGTAGGTTTCAAGGGAGGCAGAGTATTGCTTATGCCTTACGGAGAATTGACAGGTATAGGCCCTGGATGTGAAGTAAGAGCAACAGGGACTGTATTACAGATAGAAGTAGGAGAGCAATTGATTGGCCGTATCATAAACGGTCTGGGCGAACCGATTGACGGTAAAGGCCCTATAAACAGTGGTAAATTTTATCCTATATACAATGATCCTCCCAGTCCATTTGTACGCCCTCCTATTTCCGAGCCTCTGCCTACAGGATGTAAACTCTTCGATGCTTTCCTTACCTTTGGTAAAGGTCAGCGCCAGGGTATATTTGCAGGAAGCGGTGTAGGGAAAAGTACCACCCTGGGTATGATAGCAAGAGAAACTGCTGCAGATATAAATGTCCTGACCCTAGTAGGAGAACGTGGACGTGAGCTTAGAGATTTCGTGGAACATGTTTTAAAAGAAAAAGGTATGGCACGCTCTGTTATTGTTGTGTCTACTTCTGACAGACCGGCTCTTGAAAGAATTAAATGCTGTTTTACAGGTACAACTGTATCGGAATATTTCAGGGATCAGGGTAAAGATGTTATGATGATGTTAGATTCTGTGACACGTTTTGCCATGGCACAGCGTGAGATAGGTCTTGCAGTAGGTGAACCACCTGCTACAAAAGGTTATACTCCATCTGTATTTGCAATGCTTCCCAAATTACTTGAAAGGCCGGGCACTGCTCCTGTAGGAACAATTACTGCCCTTTACACAGTCCTTGTAGATGGTGATGATATGGATGAACCTATAGCAGACTGCGTACGTTCCATTCTGGACGGTCATATTGAATTAAAAAGAAAACTTGCTGCACGACAGATATTTCCCTGTATAGACCTGGGGCCGAGCGTAAGCCGTCTCTTTGGTGAAGTAACAACAGAAGTACATAAAAAAGCTGCAGGTGCCTATCGTGAAGCATGGTCACTTTATGAAAATGCAGAAGATCTAATAAGTATCGGTGCCTATAAGCCGGGAGGAAATCCCAAGCTGGACTGGGCTGTAAGAAATTTTGACCGTATGGTAGAATTTAGAAAACAGAGAGTAACAGACAGATGCCCCTTTGATGAAACTATACAAAATCTTGCTGCTCTTATGTCTTCTGATGGAAGTCCATGGTATAATAAATAGTGAAGAGTGAAAAGCAGGGGCAAACACTGTGTTCGCCCGGTGAAGGGTGAGAGAAGATTTATAATTACCCTGCCGGGGTCACATTCACCGCTTATAGTTATTAAATTTAAGGAGCTGAGAGCTTAGAGCTAAAAGCTAAATTTATGGGTTTTAAATTTAAAATGCAGAAAATACTCGATCATAAAATAGATATTCTGGATGATGAAAAAAAAGAACTTGCCAGAAGAAATAAGTTATTGCAGGAAGCTATTAACAGACTTGAAGAATTAAAACAGATGATAGTAAACCTTCAGGGTGAACTGAGAGGCATGTATGTAGGACAGATAAGCCAGAAAACACTTTCACAGATAGAGTTATATAGAGCCCATATAAAAGATATAAGAGAAAGACAGATACCGCAACAGCAGATTGTTATACAGCAGCGCCAACTGGAAGTGGAAGAACAGAAAGAAGTGTTAAGACTTGCTCATATGGAAGTAAAAAAATTCGAAAAACTTAAAGAGAAACATTTAGAAGTATATAAAGAAGAAGAAAAAGCAGAGGAAACCAAAACTACCGATGAGATTGCCGGGATAAAAGCAGCAAGAAAGATGATTATGAACGAATAAGTAATTAACTGCTGAACTGCTGAAATGCTATATAACAAAAAGTTAACATTTCGTTAATGGTTTTGTAACAAAGGACTGATAAAATTATGATAAAAGATAAAAAAACTAAAAAAGGAGGTAAGAATTATGTCATTTATGGATAGAATACAGAATATTGAGAGCAGGTTTAATTCCATTGAAGCCCGTTTTAATCCTGAAGCAGTAAAGCAGCAGTCTGTACCTGTGGGACAGGAAGTGCAGAGTCAGCAATCCTTTTCTCAGGTCTATCAGTCTATGATGCAGACAGGAGGAGGACAGGTAAATTATAATCAGATGCAGATGGGATTTAATCCTTCTATGGCTGCCACTACAAGTGCCAATGGCAGTGAAAATCAATATGATCAGTATATCAATGCTGCTGCCAAAAAGTACGGAGTAGATCCAAATCTGATCAAAGGTATTATAAAACAGGAATCCGCCTTCAATCAAAATGCTGTATCTCACTGTGGTGCCCAGGGCCTTATGCAGCTTATGCCCGGAACTGCAAGAGAGGTCGGAGTGCAGGATGCTTTCAACCCTGCCCAGAATATTGACGGAGGAACCAAATATATTCGCAAAATGCTGGACATGTTCAACGGTGATCTGAAAAAAGCCGTAGCTGCTTATAATGCAGGGCCCGGTAATGTTCAGAAATATGATGGCATTCCTCCTATAGAGGAAACACAGAATTATGTAACCAAAGTTCTCGGTAATTATTCAAGCTATCGTTCAGGGGGTTAAGCTTGAGAGTGTAAGATATTTTGCGTAAAGGTCCCATGAAATACAGAGTTAACAGAGATTTACACAAAATTTATGAGATGGTCAAAAACTCCTGATTTTTTTTATAAAAGTTAACATTTCGTTAAAGGTTTTGTAACAAAGGCCTGTTAGAATTACAATGACAGATTAAGTAACCTTAAAAGGGGGGACATACAAGTGATTAACAGGGAAATAGGACAGAGATTTGAAGCTTCTCTTGCAGGGTCTTCACAGAAACTGGAACAAAAAGAAGAAAATACTGATTACAGTTTTGGCGATGCTCTGGCTGAAAAAGAGACAAATGCAGATAAAAAAGAAAAAAAAGAAATGGCAGAGCTAGAAATAGAAAGAACAGAATCACAGAGTGAAGTAAATAAAAGAGAAAATGAAAAGTTCCTGGAAAGACAGAATATTCTTATAAGTTCGAGTAATCTGGTTTCCAGTCAGCAGATGGCAAATAATATGCCTTTGATGAAAAATCCTGTAAATACACCTGATATGAAACATGCTGCAAGAGGCAACCAAATTGCAAATCAGGGAGAAGTGGGGCTGAAGGATTTGCAGAAACTTATGGCACAGCGCGGAATTACTTTTGGCCAGCTTGATCAGCAGCAATTAGGTAAACTGAGTACAACCCATTCCAAAGCAGAAGTAAACAATTTTTTGAACCAGCTTGCAAAAAAATTGCGTTATGATAATGACAAAAAGGATCTTCTCACTGGAACAGAATTACTCGGCGATAAAAAAGAGGTAAAAGGTGAGAAGGTAAAAGAAACCGGTAAAAAGGAACAGCTCGGCGACAGGAAAGAAGAACTGGAAGCAGCAGCAGAAAATATTGATAAGAAACAGGGATTGCCATTATCTCAATTCTTTGACCAGGCAAAGCTCTCTGAATTCAAACAGGGTTCACCGATGGAACAGCAGATATTAAAACAGATTATGGACAGAATGGAAATAAATACGGAAAAAGCAAAATCTGAAGTAGCCATGAAATTGAATCCTGAATATCTCGGAGAAGTCAGACTGAATATGACAGTAGATAAAGATAAAGGAACTGTTTCAGTTAACATCAAGGCCGGTTCAAAAACAGCGAAGAAGGCTCTTGAAGGAAATGTACAGAGTCTCGAAGCGGCTTTCTCTGCAGCAGGACTTAAACTGGATAAGTTTGAAGTATCTATTGATGATCAATTAGCCTGATAAAGGCATAAAAATATTTAAGGAGGTATTTATTATGGATTATAGTAAAGTAGGGCAACAAATTAATAACTATCAGAATATGACCAACCATTATTTTGACATGATGAACCAGGTCACAACAGTAGGTGCAAAAACAACTGACATGAATTTTCAGGAAATGGTTGAAGGTTCAGGAATAAATGCAGTTCAGACTTCAAACCTGTCTGTGTCCATGAAACAGGGTGTTATAAAAGACACAAAGAATCCAACCCATATGGCAATAGATGGCAACGGATTTTTCGTAGTATCTGACGGAGAACAGACCAAATATACCAGAGCCGGAGAATTCAAGTTCAACGAAAACGGAACCCTTGTAACACCGGACGGATTAAATGTTCAGGGCTTCCAGTTAGATGAAAAAGGTGCAAGGAACGGTGATCCTGTCAATATAAGTCTCCCCCTGGATCCCAAAACAAAACTCTATGGAGGTAAATATACAGGATTTGAAGTGGATGATACAGGTAAAGTCTACGGTTTATCAAAGATTACAAACCCTGTAACAGGCCAGACCATAAGCCAGAAAACACCTCTTTATCAGGTAGCTGTGGCCAATTTCTCAGATCCTACAAGCTTAAAGCCATCAGGGAAGGCAAGCTTTGTGGCATCAGATAAATCAGGAGATGCAGTAGTAGGAGTATCAGGTGAAGGAAGTCTCGGAAAGATAAAACCTCACAGCCTTGAAATGTCCAATGTAGATATGGTCGCAATGACAATGAAGGCCATAGAAGCAAAGACAGCATACAATTCAAGCTTTGCAGTGTTCAAGACAATGGAAAAGATGACCCAGATGGCATTACAGTTAATTCGTTAATTATATCGTAATGCATAATGCGTGAAGCGTGATGCGATGGGGCGTCTGATATAAAAAAACTCCCTGTAAAAGCAGGGAGTTTTTTTATACCAACAGACATGACCGGAGCGGTCACAACCAAATATGAAAATCAACATCCAGTGAAGGTGCAAACTTCATCATTTTCATATAAAATTGCTTTAATTAAACTGAATAATTTGAATAACAGGTAAATACTGTCTGCCT
>JAKPQU010000330.1 GCA_029555925.1 Bacillota bacterium | reverse complement strand
AATCCTTACGGGCAGGTGCCGAATCCTTACGGGCAGGTGCCGGGTCTTTACGGACAGCCAGCTTATCCGTATGGTTATACTCCATACGGACAGACACCATATGGCCGCCCTCCTGCTTATCCTCAGGCACCGAGCCAGAATGTTGAACGGCCTATGAATCCTGCACAGATTTCTTCAGCTTTTGCCCAGGCCAGCCTGGGGCAGAGAACTATATTCAATCAGGTTACCCCCCCATCCGAGCATGAGGCAATGTACAGCCAGTCACCACAGATAAGCGGGCAGGCCACTTCAAAACCTGTGAAAGAACCAAAGGATGAAATAGAAAAACTTATTTATATGTTACAGAGTAATGACGATTTTGAAAGGGCTCAGGCTTCAGGTCAAATCGTGCAGATGAACCTGCAGGACGGAAGACTCGTAGAACCTCTCATAGAAGCACTCAATGACCTGGATTGGAATGTGAGACGTGAAGCTGCTCTGGCCCTTGGTAATCTGAGGAATAAAAAAGCCGTTACACCTCTTATAAGAAAGCTTAAAGATGAGCAGCCCCCGGTAAGGATAAGTGCCATAGAAGCTCTCGGGAAAATCGGAGAGATGAAGATTATCAATGAACTGGTAACTGTATTAAAAGGAGATCTCGATGAAGGAGTAAGAAAGCAGGCTATTTTATCTATGGGAGAAATTGGCAATGACACAGTAATACCTGACCTGATAATGGCATTAAAAGATAGCGGAACAGGTGTAAGAAAAGCGGCTGTTGAAATACTGGGACGTTTTAAAGATCACAGGGCTATTCCTCATCTGGAAAAGGCAACAAGAGATCCTGTAACAACAGTTGCTCTTGCTGCAAAAAAATCGCTGGACAGGTTAAAATCGATTTTATGAAACATGATAAACACATAAAACTACCTCCGAAAGCTGTTCTTCAGTGGAAACCCATTAAATGGGAAGAAATCCCTCAACTTCCATGGCCTCATAAAATGATAAATTTTGCCAGTTCATGGTCACATTTTTATCCATGCAAACAATGCGGATTGTGCTGTCAGAACCCTCCTTTAGTAAAAATCATAGATGATAAAGCTTATTATCTTCCGAAAGGTAAAGACGGCTACTGTATTATGTTTGATAAAGAAAAGAAACTGTGCAAAATTTATGAAGAGCGCCCTATGGAATGCAGATTGCTGGTCTGCAAAGCACCTGAGAGTGCAAGAAAAAGACTGGAACTTTTACTCATCAAATTTTTAAAGGACTATGGAGCCGAACTTGAGGAAAAGGCAAAATTACCTGAACCGGATGACTCTGTTATAAATCTGCAGATACAGAAGAATATCCGACCCCTGCTATAATAGATCTAATTAGTGAAGAGTGAAGAATGAAGATCGGATTTGTTTTACAGACAATAAATTAGCCCTTATTTAATTTTTAATCTATATAAAAAACTAATTTTTCTTCTCCAGAGCCCGCCAGGCAGAAGCTTTTTACGGATACCATTTTACCTGTTACGGTACTAATACCAAATTGCTTTAATTAAACCGAATAATTTGAATAATAGGTAAATACTGTCTACCTGCCTGATGCTCCTCCGAAAAAAATCTAAACTGGAACGTTTATAACAGTTACAGCTTATATCATGCTACTTTACATTATAATTCAATAAAATATACCTGTGCTGCCG
>JAKPQU010000302.1 GCA_029555925.1 Bacillota bacterium | reverse complement strand
TTTCAATAAAATCTTCAGGCCATCATTTTAACCCTGTAATTAAAATCGGATGAAACTATTGTAAATACTTAACCTTATCGATATAATATGTGAGAAAAATAAAATCAAAAAGGAGATATAAATAATGCTGGTAAGGAAAATAAGCTTTATAATTTTTTTACTTCTCTTATGTAATTTTATTGGTTTTGCCCAGGAAGATCAGGTATATGTTTTACTAAATGCTCCTCTTATAAAAGATCTGGATATCAATACACCTGTTACAAATTTTCCGGGTGATAATACTTTACCCCGTAACTGGCGTATATGTTCCGATCCATTTAAAAATAAAGAGGAAGGTACTCTACCGACCCGGGATGGACTTGACACTTTGAATATATCAGGGAGCGGTTCTTTTTCAACAGGCCAGTTTGAAAAGATGAGAGAGGCTCTCGGAGACAGAAAGGTAATAATAGTGGATTTACGGCAGGAATTCCATGGAATACTCAATAATATGTGTATAGGATGGGAGAATATCAGAAATAATCCGAATGCAGGAAAAACACAGGAAGAAATACTGCTTCAGGAAAAGGAATTGCTTGATAAAGTAAAAGAAGAAAAAGAAGTTACTATTAATAATATGATAAAAAAGACGGATGCTTCAGGGACTGTTACGAGAGAATTCATTAAAATTCCTGTACATGTTGAATCCGTTATGACTGAAGAAGAGCTGGTTACAGGGTATAACTACGGATATTACAGAATTACCGTAACTGACGGTTACAGGCCTGACGACAAACAGGTAGATAATTTTATCACCTTTTATAAGAATCTCTCTCCTGATACGTGGCTTCATTTCCATTGCAAGGCAGGAAGAGGAAGAACAACCACTTTTATGACAATGTACGATATGATGAGAAATTATGATAAAGCAGGCCGAGACGATATAATCAAACGTCAGTGGCTTCTCGGAGGGGCGAAACTCTCTGAAAAACCTGTAGATGAAGCGGAAAAAGACAGATGGGACTTCATTGTGAAATTTTATGACTACTGCCGCCAGAACGGCCCTGATTATAAAATTCTCTGGTCCGAATGGATAAATGCAGAAGAGCCTGTCAGGCAGAAGCTGATAAATGGTTACTAATTTACCTGTAGCGGTACTTAGAAGGTAAAAAAAAATCAAAGAAGAAAATATTTATAGTTTAACTGAATTTTGTAATCCGGGAGGGATATATATGAATGAAAATTCATCGGGAATTATCCAGTTTCCACTTTCCGGTATGTTAAATTCTTTCTGTATTAAAGAAGAAAAGGCTATTCTCGTAGATACAGGAAATCCGGGAGACGGGGAAAAAATCATTGAACATCTCTCTGTATATGGATTGAAACCGCAGGACATATCACTTATTCTGATTACACACTGTCATTTTGATCATTTCGGAGGTCTTTCAGTGTTAAAAGAAAAGACGGGAGCGCCTGTAGCTGTTCATAAATCAGGAGCGGAATTATTAAAAGAAGGTAAAAATAGCCTTATTATTCCCCGTACTATAATGGGGACTATACTGACCTGTATGATAAAAATTTTTCCTCCCAAAATGCCGGTTTCAGGAGTTATTCCCGATATTCTCATTGATGGAGAGCTTGATCTTAAAGATTTCGGTATAAAAGGGAAAATCGTATCGACACCCGGTCATACACCTGAGTCAACATCTGTCATACTTGACAGTGGCGAGGCTATTGTAGGAGATCTGATAATGGCCTTTTTCAATAAAAAAGTTCCATCTTATCCGATCTTTGCAAGCGATCTGTCTGAAGTAAAAAAGAGTATAAAAATATTTAAGCATGCACAAAAAATCTATGCAGCTCATGGAGGGCCTTTTACAAGGGAAACTATGCTCAGGAGTTTTATGGATGACATGAGGTAATCGTAATGACTATCAATTCACAATTCTCATAATCACCTTTCTGTCAGACTGACTTCCGGTTTTCCAATTTTTGCTCGTCCAGAACAAGTCTGATCTTTTCCGTAATTTCATTTAACGTAAAAGGCTTGAAGACTAACATTCTTATAGATTCTTTTTCTAACTGCTCCCGGGACAGGATTTCATCGAAACCGGTACAGATTATAAGAGGTATATTATTTCTGATTTTAAGGATTTCTCTTACCAGTTCTATTCCTGACATGTGAGGCATAATATAATCTGTTATGACAAGATCATATTTATCAGGTTTACTGGCAAATAAATTCAGAGCATTCACGCTACTCGACTCTATTTCAACTATATATCCCAGGGACTCGAGCATTTCTTTACCTACTTTGAGTATAGACGCCTCGTCATCAACAAGTAAAATGGTTTCATTACCGCGCCGCTTATCCAGCACCGGTCTCTCCTGTCCTCCCTGACGGCCGAATGCAAGAAGTTGTTGGATTAATTCTTTTCCTCTTTTAGTGGCTTTCAGGCTGTGCTCCAATTTACTGCAAATTGTTTCATTCCCTTCCGCATCATTCATAGCCAGTTCAGTATAACCTGCAATAACACCGAGAATATTATTAAAATCATGGGCTACACCTCCTGCCAGCTTTCCTATATCTTCCATTTTTTGCGACTGCCTCAGCCGGTTTTCCAGATCTTTTCTTTCAGTAATATCAAATCCGAGACAGATAAGACCTGTAATATTTCCTTTCCCATCTCTGAGAGGAACTTTTCTTGTTGTAAGGATTATTTTTTCACCATTCTGATTTATTTCTTCCTCCATTTCAACATACGGTTCCTCTCCCAGTAATATAATCTCGTCTACAAGGCGATATTTCTGTTCTCTATCAGCAGGAAATAAATCTGCATCAGTCTTACCGGCAAGTTCGGATTTTGTCTTCCCTACCATATGACAGAAAATTTTATTTGCCGTAATATAGGCCAGATTACTATCCTTCAGGAAGGCAAAACCGGGAAGACTGTCAAGAAGTGTCTCAAGTTCTCTTGATCTCTTTTCAAGTTCCCGGGAACGTTCTTTTTCGGCTTCTTCGGCACGATGTCTTTCTTCTGATTCCAGTAAAATGGAAATCATATCTGCCAGAGAAACGGCAAATTCCTGTTCCTCTACTGTCCACCGGTGTATTCTGTTAATTTCTTCTATAGAGAGCATACCTGCAATTTTACCGTTACGAAATACAGGGATGTCCATCATAGATATAATATGTTCCGGAATAAGATATGCTTCAAGTAATTCCTCTAAAATAATATCTGCCCTTACATCATCTGATACAATAGTACTGACTGTTTCAAGTTTCTTGAAGTATTCAGGATAATCATCTTTTCTTAAAATCAAACCTCTTTTATGTTTATCTTCTCCTCTGCAATAGAGATCATTACAGACAAATTCGGATTTATCTTCATTGTATAACCATATAGACGTTCTCTCCACATCAAGAGTTTTTGCAACACTTTCTGTTATCTGTTTTATTCCGTGTTCAAGATTGATTTTATCGCTTTTTGTAAGGTTAAGGATGGTGCCCCTGAACTCTAAAGAGCGCTCGGTCCTTATTCTGAGAGATTCTTCAGCCTGCTGATAAACAAAGAATACACAGAGAAGAATTGAAAAAAGTAATACTATAATTATTCCTGCGAGGCGGTGGCCTGCGATGGCACTCCTCCAGTAAGTGGCATCAAAATCTATTGCAATAGCTACAGATCTCTTATGATCAGGAGTCGTATAGAGATGAACATAAGCTGAAATCCATGCCCCCCATCGATCATACACAGGGCCTATTACCATAGGTTCTTTCTGCCTGTAAAAATCAATCAGCCTGGGATCACCTTCTTCATAAAGCTGCCCGGGAGGAGAGTAATCTTCAGAATCCGGAGGCTCGGAATCAACAAGAACATAAAGCTTATTATCCTGGAGTCCCATAAGAGATACGAAACGGCATTGAGGGTTGACTGAGCGAATCTTTGTTATAAGTTCCTTGATTTCCAGATAGGGCCTGTTAGTCAGGTCTGCTTCATTCCAGAAAAATTCCTTCACTTTCTCTACATCTATGGTAACTGCAGCAATTTTAGTTTGATCAAGTATGTATTTTTTTTCTTTATTTTCCATATAAATTCCTATTTCATCCGTTAAAAACCATCCGCTAATAAGGACTAATGCCAGATATAAGGTTAACCGGTGCTCGGAGAAAATATTTATTTTCTTACTTATTCCGTAAATAAAATAATATCTGAGTTCAATATAATGAAACCAGAGAGAAAGCAATATAATAACAGCCAGTAAAGAAACAAGCATTACTGCAGGGATTTTTACAAAAGAAAAAAATGTTTCATAATTTATTACGGAAGAAGGGAAAAAAGATTTCTCCCTGACTACAACACCGTTAATTATAGCCACCAGTGCCATAGAAACAGAAGTTATTGCCAGTAAAGACCTGGAGGGATAAAATAATTTTCTATAATTCCAGATGGTTAACGAACAGAGCAGCATGCTTATTAATTCCAGTATATAATGCACACTGTTACTTAAACCCGGTAATCCATAATAATATCCTGCAAAAGATAGTATCAGTAAAGAGATAAAAAGATATTTGTTCGGGGTTTTATGGTTAAATATAATTATACCGGTTCTCCAGAATTTCAGCAGGAAAAGGCAGGATATAATCTCCATTATCAGCCTGATGATAAAGAATATATTATTATCTCCGGCGCTGACAACTAACATCTCAAGCCATTTACTTAAGCCGTAAATAAGACCGAACAATCCCAGCCATTTCCATTGAAGGGTATTTTTTTTCTGCTCTTCTATTAATTTTCCGGTACCGTATAAAAGGATAAAAGCAAGACCCTGAACAAAGAGTATATAGTCTATTCTGATATTGATAATTTCTTTGTATGTCATACTTATATTATCGGCAGAAATAGTACCTAATTTTACTCTTTTATAATTTTTTACATAGGTGGAGGTCCTCCTGGCCCTCTTTCTTCCTCTTCAGTGGGAGTGGCTTTAACTTCGGGAAGTTTTATTTTTTCTCCTACTTTTACGCCTGAAATTATCTCTGTTTGAATATTATTGCTGATACCGACTTTCACTTCTCTGTTTTCAAGCCTGTTATCACCTGTTATTACAGTAACATAATGTTTGCCGTCTACAAGACTGACAGCTTCAACAGGAAGAAGAAGAATATCTGTCTTATTTGCTATATGTATATCCACATCAACTGACATACCGGGGAAAATCAACTGGTAAGCACTTTTTCCTGGAGGTAATTTATCAGGAGGAATTTTATCAAGCAATATCTTTATTTTCACTTCAAAGGTCGGAACATTCTGTATTTTTTCCGCCACAGGAGCAATATAGGTTATAACTCCGGGGATCTCCAGTTCCGAATAGGCAGCGGCTATAACTGTTACAGGCAGTTCCGGTTTAAGCTGCCCTATATCGGCTTCATCTATATTGGCTGTTGCATATAGACTGTTAAAATCGGCAATATTCATCAGTGTTGTTCCAGCTGCACTTGACATGGTCTGAGAAGCTACAACATCACCGACTTCTACTGCTCTGCTCGTAATTACGCCATCAATAGGAGATAAAATTTTAGTTTTTGAAAGTTTATTCAAATATTCATTTTTCACAGCTTCTGCTTTAATAAGTTGTGATTCTTTACCTAAAACACCCTGCCTGTCTGCCATAGTTCCGCCGGCCTGGGCAATGGCATTTTTCAAATCAAGTTGTGCCTGTACCAGGGATTTCATGGCAGTTTCAACAGCTCTTTCCTTGTCTGAAATATTCTGTTTACCGAGAGCTATCTGAGATTGTAAAGACTTTTCGGCTTCTGTAACCTGTGCCCTGTTAATATTAAGAGTCTCAATCCTTGTTCCCTGAAGAGCCATATTATACTCTTCCATGGCAGAATTATATTGAGATTTAGCTATAAGAAAAAGTTTTTCCGCAGCATCAAGGTCCTGCTTTGCAACAAAATCATTTGTATAGAGCTGTTTCTGTCTTTCATATTCTACTTCTGCATTTTTCATGGTAACTTCTGCCTGATTGACATTTTCCAGCTTCTGTGATATTTCCTCTTTTCTTGAGCCCGCAAGAGCTTCCTCGAGCTGAAGTTTTGCAATATCAAGATTAGCACCGGACTGTTCTATCTGAGATTGAGTAACTTTTTTCTGTTCTGCGAGCATATCCTGTGCCTGTTTATATGCCAATTCTGCTTTAGCAAGGGCCTCTTTTTTTATTGCAACAGATACGTTATAGACCTTTTCCTGAACATCTGTCGAAATCTTCGACTGATTGACAACAGCTATTGCTGCATTATAATCTGCATCTGACTGTTTATATTGTTGCATTAATTCAGTGTCATCTATAACTGCTATTACAGAACCCTTTTTTACTTTATCCCCTTCCTCAAAAGGCAAACTTATTACCTTGCCACCCACTTCCGATTTTATATCTATCTCGGTTTTGCTGTTAACAAGGCCTGTAGATATTATGGATACATTCAGATTACCTTTTTTCACTACGGTCATTCTGTAATTTTTTCCAGTTACATTCTGTGCCTGAATATATTTATAAAATGAAAAGATAATCGATAAGACAATCATAATTATTATAGCAGCCATCTGAATCTTATTTTTTTTCATATATACTCACCTCATAATCATCATTCATATCTCAAAGCCTCTATGGGATCCAGAGATGCAGCCTTTCTTGCAGGATAAATACCGAAGAAAACTCCTATCATTGCAGAAAAACTGAAAGAAATAAATATGGCCTGTAAGGAAACAATAGTTTTGCTCATAACACCGAGATTACTGTAAGACGCTATTAACGTATAACATCCGGCCATAAGCATGCCAATACCTATCCCTATAATGCCTCCTGTTATACCCAGAACAAGAGATTCTATAAGGAACTGCACTAAAATATCACGTCTTTTTGCACCTATGGCTTTACGCAGTCCTATTTCCCTTGTTCTTTCCGTAACTGAAACAAGCATTATATTCATAATACCTATACCTCCTACGATAAGGGAAATAAAGGCTATTCCACCCAGCATATAAGTAAAAAGAGTGAGAGTCGTAGAAATTGTATTCAACATTTCTTCCTGACTGTCAATATTAAAATTACGGGAATTATTCTTATGCAAAGGGAGAAGAACTTTTTTAATTTCATCAATGGCATAATCTATGGTCTCAGAATCTTTTCCCTGAATATATATGGTTTCAATATATTTATCATCAAAAAATCTGGCTTTCATAGTAGTCAAAGGTATAAGTATCTGCTTATCAGGATCCTGGCCAAAGGATTTTCCTTTTTTCTCCAGGATTCCTATTATCATAAGTCGTGAACCGGACCCTGAAGAAGAAAAGGTTAATTTCACAGTCTTTCCTATAATATCTTTTGAATTATTAAATAATTTTTCCACCACTTTCGAACCTATTACACAAACAGGTGCCCTGCGAGTCATTTCTGATGTTGTAAAAAATCGTCCTTCCTGAAGAGTAAGATTCTTTACACTGTAATAGTCGGGAGTGGTTCCTATAAGAGTAGTAGACAGCGTATTGGCAAGGTAACGGGCACTGACAGTATGAGATGTCTGTGGAGCAATACCTGTAATATAGGAAAATCTATAGTTTTTCAGTGCATCTACATCTCTGAAAGTAATCTTCCTGGCCTCGGAGTCTGTCTCGTTTCCAATAACACTTCTGGGGTCTCCTCCTCTTAAATATATAAGATTCGTTCCAAGGGAACTGAACTCCTGCGTCACACTGTATTTTGTGCCTTCACCTATGGATGTCATGACTATTACTGCCGCAACCCCTATAATAATGCCCAGCATAGTGAGAAGAGAACGTAACTTGTTTACTTTCAGAGCATTCCATGCTATTTTAAAACTTTTAAATATATTCATACTCCCCAGGTTAGTAAGGGTCGATGTTACAGGATTCTCAACTGTACCATTGTTAATTATAATCCTTTCGTTGTCTTTCAGATGTTCATCTGAAATTATTTTTCCGTCCTGCAATTTTACAACTCTTGTACCATACAGTGCCATGTCACTGTTATGAGTTATTAATATGATAGTTCTTCCCTGGCGGTGAAGTTCCTGAAAGAGAGCCATTATTTCGCTACCTGATTTTGTATCCAGATTGCCCGTAGGTTCGTCTGCCAGAATTATAGGAGGATTATTTACAAGAGCTCTGGCTATAGCCACTCTCTGCATCTGTCCTCCTGACAGTTCATTCGGATTATGGTGTATTCGTTCTTCCAGACCGACACATGTGAGAGATTTTTTTGAAATCCTTTCTCTATCCGATGAATTAATACCTGAATAGATCATGGGGAGTTCTACATTTTCCTGGGCAGATATACCGGGAAGAAGGTGAAATTTTTGAAAAATAAAACCTATCTTTCTGTTTCTTATTCTGGCAAGTTCGTCATCCTTGAAACGGGAAACTTCCATCCCGTCTAATTTATAAGTACCGTCTGTAGGCCTGTCAAGACAACCTATTATATTCATCATAGTAGACTTTCCGCTTCCGGAAGCTCCCATAATAATAAGGAATTCTCCTTTTTCTACAGATAAATTAATATCTGAACAGGCATGGACATCTACACCACCCATCCTGTAAGTTTTATAAATATGTGAGAGTTCTATAATGGACATGTTGCACACACCTTTATAAAAAGATAACCGATAATATAGTGAGTGGTGAGTAGAAGTAGAGTTTTCCATTCACTACTCACTATTTATAGTTTAGGAATGAAAATTTATTAATTGTCTCTTTCCTCGCGTCACGCGTTACGCGTTACGCGTC
>JAKPQU010000295.1 GCA_029555925.1 Bacillota bacterium | reverse complement strand
AGTTTCATAACTATCCATAAATAATGACCTCGTAATGCGTAAAGCGTAATGCGTGATGCGCAGGGATTAAACCCGTCACGCGTCACGCGTTACGCGTCACGACGACTTAAATTCTAATAAGTTATGAAATACACTATAATTGCTTATGCTCAGGTTAGTAATATGATTGCCTCCGCCGGATATAAAGATTTTCCTGATTTCTTAAAATCAGGGATGGATATGAAAAAAGAGACGGATTTACACCTTTACTCCGCTCCTTATATCATCGGGCGCAGATGTTACTATAAAGGATAATGAAGGAAATACCACGGAAGACAGAGCGGTTTTCAGTGAATTAAATAGTTTTCTTGACGATGGACATAATAGTCTGACTCTGTATCACTATTATGACCTCGTGTCACGTGTTACTCGTCACGAAAGCAGTCATATATTATTTATGCTCATCTCAGTAATAGATTTATGAAATTAAATGTAATTTCCAGTAAAAGTGAACCTGGCTGTCGTTAAAAAACACTATCAAAAATTATTTAATAATTTTAATTATTATGGTATAATATAAAGAAATTTTTATAGGGAAAATAATATAGATACAAAATGAATGGCAGATATAATAATCCAATGAAACAGTGTCCCTTTTGCGGCGAAGCTATAATAGCGAGTGCTGTAAAATGCAGATTCTGTCAGGAATTTCTGGATAATGTTTCTCCCCGTACAAAACCCTGTATGTTTTGTGGAGAAAATCTGGATATTAATGCCAGTGTATGTGATTACTGCGGAGAGTCTCAGGTTTCTTTCGGTGCCAGACAGAGCAGACCTGCAGCGCCTCAAAGACAGACCGGTTATCAGACACCTTCCAAACAGGCGGAAGTGGATGGACAGCAGAGCGGCTTCAGCACCTATAGATTACCTCCTGTAGGAGATGATTTTTTTCCTTATGAAGAACAGGCTCCTTCTCTGGATAGATGTAATTGTTGCGGTGAACAGCTTCTGGGCATTGAAAACGGAACATGTCCTTTCTGCGGTAATGTGTTCGCTGATACCGGCGCGAAGAAATCTCCCGTTACTTCAGGTAAAGAATGTCCTTTTTGCGGGGAAATAAATGAAGCTTCTTCTATCAGATGTTCAGCCTGCGGAGAAATAATGAAAATTTCTCTCGGCACCAGAGGCGCTTCTGCAAAAGAGCCTTACCAGGGCGGTGCCAGAGGGGCTTCTCCAAAAGCAACAGTGCCTTATTCTGATAGACGTGGAACAGAGAGTAGAAGCGTGGAAAAATCTGTAGTTACAGGAGATCTTCAGAGAGAATGTCTTTTATGCGGTGAAAAAAATCCGATAAATGCCGTTAAATGCAGAGTCTGCCATGAAATATTTACCGACGAAAAAACATCTCCCGGTCCTTCTAAACCTGCGGGAGAAATTTCCCGGGATATAAATACCAAAAGAGGAAGCCTCCTCACTCCCAATAAGGTAGTTGCCAGTACATCTTCTATACCACCAAAAGATGCTCCTGCTGTAAGTCAGTCTAAAAATACCAGACCCTTCGGCGGTCGGCCTCCCAGTTCCACAGGCAGTGCCGCAGGCAGGGAAGAAAATTACAAATTATGTCCACTGTGCGGTGAAAAAAATCCCCTTTCTGCTGCTTACTGCAAACTCTGCTGTGAGGAACTTAAGGATAAGGAACTTCCCAAACTTGAAATTTCTCCTGCATCACATAAAGAAACTATGGCTTCTAAAGAAGCTGTAAAAAAATCTATTGTTACAGGTGATCTGCAGAGAGAATGCCTTCTCTGTGGCGAAAAAAATCCTGTAACAGCTGTGAAATGCAGGATATGTGATGAAGTGTTTGATGCAGACGACACAGAGCAGGTAGTTGTAAAACAGCAAACAATGCTTTCTGAAGACACAGGTAAAGACGATTATATACCAGAAGAAATCATCACACAGGAACGTTCGGAAAAAGAAAAACCAAAGCCTGTAAGAAAGAAGAGCCACTGGGAAACTGCTCCCAGGCAGGGGATAGAGGAAAACAGCTTTTCTGCACCACCACCGGTAACAAAGTTTAAAGAGGAGAAAAAAATCGGAATAAAAAAATCTTCTCCCGGTGAAGTAAAGGCTATTGCATGCCCTGTATGTGGTTCCAGACTCTCTCCTTCAGGCGAGTGTCCTGACTGTACAAATAAACAGGCTGAACTGGAAAAGCTGGTTACATCTCCCAAGAAGAAAACTACAATTTATCCTATTCTTATTACAGGTGTGGGAATAATATTCATAATGGTTCTGATAACTGTTATAGGGACTTATGTATACCCTCTTGTGAGAAATATCTTATTACCTGCTCCGAAACCTACGGAGATAGCAGTGGTATCCACTCCGTCTGAACCTACTGAAATTCCTGCTACTCCTGTGGCAGTGGAAAATCCTGCAGAAACGCCGGATACTTTTATGACCCCCACATCTGCACCTACCAGTGTAGCAATGTCTACTCCTGCTGTTGTAATACCGAAAGTTTCTTTTGTTGATATAAATGATAATTTTGCAAAAGATTATATAATTGCTCTTCAGAGACTTGGTATATTTAAAGACATAGAAGGTAATAAATTTAAACCATATGATAAAATTACGAGAGGGCAGTATGCCCGCTGGCTTGTAACTTCAGCAAATATTTTATGCCCGGAACAGGCAATTACTAAATCTATGGCCATCCTGTCTAAAAATTATTATGAGGATGTGCAGCCCAACTACAGTGATTTTACTTATATTCAGTTCCTTCATGATAGAGGTTATATTGTAGGTATAGATGGAACTCATTTTGAACCTGATAAAGAACTTACAAGGGAAGAATTGATGATGATGAGATGCAGTTTTGAATATAATATACAATATACTGATATCAGAAATATGGATCCTGAAAAATCTGTTGCCGATTTGCAAAATTATTTCAGAGATCCGAATGATATAAATAAATCTTATCTTGTATCATTTTATAAAGATATGGCGCCTGGCTTCCCTGTCCTGAATAGAACCTTCGGCGGAATAAAGAAGATATATCCTAAGGCTCATGTTACCAGAAGTGAAGCAGCGGCAAGTTTGGGAGAGATCCTGGGACAATCTGCAGAAAAATTTATAGAAAATTTATTATCTTCAACTTCAAAACCTGATTCTACAACACCTGACCGGTAGGTTGTTAATGCCTGTGCCTCTTACGTAAACCCGAGATAATTGAATTTGTTATTTTCTTTTTAATATTCATACCAACAGACATGACCGGAGCGGTCACAACCAGATATGAAAATCAACGGTCAGTGAAGTGACAAACTTCATCATTTTCATATAAATTTATACTATTTAGCTTTAGACATAGTAGTCTACCTGCCTGGTGCTCCGGAGAAAAAAATATCACGGCGGCACAGGTATATTTTATTGAATTATAATGTAAAGTAGCATGATATAAGCTGTAACTGTTATAAACGTTCCACTTTAGATTTTTTTCGGAGGAGTATCAGGCAGGTAGACGGTATTTACCTATTATTTAAATTATTCGGTTTAATTAAAGCAAGTTGGTATTATACCATGGCCGTCAGGTGTAGTATTATAAACCCTGTAATAAAATGTTAACAAAAAATTAACATATTATTAATATTATTAACATTTTATTAACAACTATTTTATTTTTTTATAGTATAATAAATAAAGGTTTTAATAAAAGTCTGCTAAGAGCTGAATGCTTTTTATATATAGGTTCCGCTTTAAGAGCGGAATTTCTTTATTTATAGAGGAATTACCTTCAGAAGATAGAATTTCTTAAGGAGACAGGTTTCCCGGACGTTTATAGTGTATTTCATAACTTATTAGAATTTAAGTCGTCGTGACGCGTG
>JAKPQU010000281.1 GCA_029555925.1 Bacillota bacterium | reverse complement strand
CACGCGTTACGCGTCACGATTATAACGCATTACTCATTATGATCCTCATATAAAATTATAGCCACTACGATAAAAGAAAAGCAGGATATTTCTTTAACTGATAGAATAATGAATAAAGATTTCCAGTAAGCATTCAGCTATCAGCATCAACAGATTTTATAAATTTGCTATTTATGCATTGTTGCGAATTGTGATATGTGATTGGTATTCACAACTCACGTCTCACTATAACCTGATAGCTGATAGCTAATATATATGTGGTAAATCAGAGATATGCTTACCAAGAAAATTCTTTTAGTAGATGATGAGCCTTATATTATAAAATCTCTCAGTTTTGTGCTGGAGAAGAAAGGGTATAATGTTCTCTGTGCAAATAACGGTGACGATGCTCTTGATAAGATAAAATCTTACAGACCTGATCTGGTTCTTCTTGATGTAATGATGCCAAAAAAGAGCGGTTACGATGTCTGCCTGGAAATACGCAAGTATCAGGAATTTAAAGATCTTTATATTATTATGCTTACTGCCAAGAGTCAGGATGCTGATAAAGAAAAAGGTCTGAGAGCAGGCGCCAATGAATATCTTACAAAACCTTTCAGCCCTGTTAAAATGCTTCAGAGGTTGGAAGAAATTTTCGGTGGTACAAGATGAGAACTTAATGTCCTGTGGGCGAATTGTTTAAAGTTAAGGATTGAAACTCTAAACTCTTAACTCTCAACTCTCAACAATATAATAGTTTAACTGAAATTAAAATTTCTGTACATTTAAATTAAAGTTTATATGTAACATATATCACGTATCATTGTATTACAGGATGCTTTTATGAATAAAACAGAGAAATTGACAGTATTTCAACCAGTGTTGCACCTCTGGGTGGTTTTTGCTATTTTTGTAGTTCTAGTATTAGTGTTATGTTTCCTTTATGGTAACTTTGTTTATCCTTTTACCTATATTATTCCTGCTTTTATTGTTATTTTCTTTATTTTTTTTACCTTTTTATGCAGTAATGCGGGGAAATTTATCAGTCAAAAAACAAAGGAAACTTATGAAATAAAACTGCATAAGGTACAGAAAGAACTTGAAGAAAATGTGGAAAAACTGGCCAGAGAAAAAGAAAAAATGGAAGCTACTTATAAGGAGATGGAAGATAATTCCAAGGTTCTTATTAAAACCGATTTTGAACTTACAAAGGTTAACAGGCTTTTAGATGAAAAAGTTAAAGGTCTTTTTACCCTTCATGAGATAGGTACATGGATAAGCTCTGCTCAGACATTACAGGGTATCCTGAAAACCATAAGTGAGGCTATTGTAAGTAAACTCGGTTATAATCGCAGCCTTGTCATTTTGATCAAAAGCGGTGAAAAAGATTTTTTTATTCATCGCGGTGTCGGTTTCAGTTTGAAAAATCTAAATAAATTCGAACAGCAGATTGAAAGCGGTGTGACTCTTTATTCCGTAGTTAAAGGTGAGCCGCTTCTTGTAAATAATCTTGCCTCTGTCCCTCCTGAATTTCATCCCTATATAAAAGCACTGGATGTCAAGAATTTCATAGAAATGCCTCTCAAGGTAAAAGGGGAGGTTATTGGTTCACTGATAGCAGGTAAGGATGATTATTATGATGAGCCACTTGAAGAAAAAGATTCTGAATTACTTTCCATTCTGGCAGGACAGGCTGCTGCAGCCATAGAAACTGCACGTTCTACCGAAGCCATTATACAGGCAAAAAATCAGATAGAAGCCATTATAAACAGTATAATAGATGGTATAGTGGTTACGGATTCTTCCGGTACTGTTATACTCATTAATCCTGCCTTTGAAAGAATCTTTAGAGTCTCTGCAGAGGAATTGAAGGATAAAGTTCTGGAAGATGTTATAGATAATGAACATCTTGTTGAGCTTTTTAATAAAAAGATCCCTATTGATGAAGAATCTATTTCGGAAGAGATTGAAATTTCGTCACTCCTGGAGAGGGCTCCCAGGATTTTAAAGGCAAGTGTTTCAAGGGTGATGAACGAGAAAAAGGAAGAACTGGGGAAAGTGACTCTCCTGAGGGATATAACCTATGAAAAAGAAGTTGACAGGATGAAGTCAGAATTTATAAGCACCGTATCACATGAATTGAGGACTCCTCTCACTTCAATAAAATCTTTTGCGGAAATCCTGCTTACCTATGAGGAAGATAAAGAAACTCAGAAGGAATTTCTTACCATAATAAATGATGAAAGTGAAAGACTTACAAGGCTTATAAATGATGTACTGGATATTTCAAAAATAGAATCGGGAAGGACAGAATGGAAATCCGAAGAAGCAGATATAGAAGAATTAATAGTTAGTGCCGTAAATTCTACCAGTTCTCTTATAAGTAAGAAAAATCTTCAGGTTGAACTGCAGATAGAAAATGGTCTCCCGAAGATTATGGTAGATAGAGACAAGATTATTCAGGTCATAACCAATTTACTGTCAAATGCTATAAAATTCTGCCAGGAAAATCAGTCAATTAATCTTAATGCTTATTATAAAGATGGCAGTTTATATGTATCCGTTAAGGATTCCGGAAGAGGAATTGCTCCGGAAAATCATGAAAAAATATTCCTAAAATTCTGCCAGATAGAAGATACTGCCACAGGCAAACCGGATGGTACAGGTCTCGGACTGCCTATCTGCAAAGAAATTATTAAATATCACAGGGGTAAAATATGGGTTGAAAGTGAACTGGGAAAAGGAAGCACTTTTACATTTACCATTCCTGTTAAGCACACATATACAGAAATGCCACTGCCTCCCGGCATTTCCGATGATGATAAAGATGGTTCAAAAGGCCCCGTGAAAGGCACAAAGCTTATAAGGCTTGCCAAAAAAAGCGGGTAGCACTTATGTTATAGTCGTGACGCGTAACGCGTGACGGGAGGAAGACAGACTCACAGATTATCCGGTGTTGTATTTAGCACTGGCAGCACTTAGTACCGCTACAGGTAAATTAGTAACCATTTATCAGCTTCTGCCTGCCAGGCTCTTACGAAGAAAAATAATTTGCCTTATTTAATTTGTTTTACAGACAATAAATTAGCCCTTATTTAATT
>JAKPQU010000266.1 GCA_029555925.1 Bacillota bacterium | reverse complement strand
TGTAATAATATATGGAGCCATAACTGCATATTCATAGGGGATACCGATATTCAATACCTGAAGTCTCAACTGAAGGGCATCTATCATGCTGAATAAAAAGGCTCCTCCCATAATGCCGAAAGGATTCCATCTGCCGAAATACACAAGAGCAACTGCAATAAAACCCCGTCCTCCCGCTATGTTATCCACAAAGGCTGCTTCCTCCTGTCCTATCGTAAGAAATGCTCCTCCCAGGGCTGCAAGAATTGAGCCTGTTATGACACATATATATCTTGTTTTTTCTACGGAGACTCCGAGAGAATCTGCGGCATGAGGGTTTTCTCCCACTGCTCTTATTTTTAAACCCCATGTTGTTTTAAAGAGTATGAACCATGAGAGAGGCACCAGCAGAAGTGCAAAATAGACCATGCAATTCTGATTGAATAAGATCTCTCCTATAAAAGGTATTTTTGAGAGTAAAGGCACAGGGAAGGGTTTGAATCCTTTTGTCTGTGCTATTGATCCCATGGTCAGGCGAAAGAAAAGTCCTGACAGTCCCATGCCAAGTATGTAAATACCTATGCCGTTTATTTCCTGGTCACCTTTCAGGGTAATACTTGCAAAAGACATGACTAGACCGAAGATTAAACCTGTAATTACTGCTCCCGTTAAGGCAAGTAAAAGATTTCCTGTCTTAAAAGTTATGAAAAAACTGACAAAAGCTCCCACCATCATTATGCCTTCCACTCCCAGGTTTAATACTCCGCTTCTCTGGGAATACATTTCACCTGTAGAAGCAAGGAGAAATGGTGCGGAAAGCCTTACGCCTGCATTTAACAGACCCGTCATTACACCTGCCTGTAATAGTTCGTTTAACATGTTTTTCACCTTTTACTGTCGTGACGCGTGACGCGGGGACAATAACCTTATTTTGCCAGAGCTACCTGGCACCGTGCCTGACAAGAATATCTACGATATCATTGTATTTACACTCTTTTGCCTTTGACAGTGGTGTTTCCCCTCGATTATCTTTAACATTGACATCTGCCCCTTTATTTATAAGAAATTCCACTAATTCCTTTGATCCGCCCATTGCTGCATAGTGTAAAACTGTCCTGTCATCATTATCTTTATCTTTACGATTAATATCTGCGCCTTTATTCACAAGAAATATCACAAATTCTTGAGGTCCGGTCATTGCTGTTTCATATATCATTGGACTGCTGAGACTATCTTCAGAATTAATGTCTGCGCCTTTATGAATAAGAAAGACTGCTTTTTCAGAAAAACCCTGCTCTATAGCAACGTCTAACATCGTGAAGCCATTATTATCTTTAGCATTAATATCTATTCCTTTATTCAGAAGAAATTCTATTACTTCCGTTGAACAGCTCATGACTGAATAATGTAAAACTGTCCTGCCTTCATTATCTTTATCCTTAATATTAGCTCCTTTATTTATCAGAAATTCAACCAGTTCCTTTGAGTCACTCTGTACTCCATAGAGCAAAGCTGTCCTGCCTTCATTATCTTTATTCTTAATGTCTTCTCCTCCGGTCATGAGAAATTCCACTAATTCCTTTGAGCCGCTCAATGAAGCATAGTGTAAAATTGTTCTGCCATCGTTATCTTTAGCCTTAATGTCAGCCCCTTTAGATAAAAGAAATTCCACAACTTCCTTTGAGCCAATGTTTGCAGCATATTGTAAAGGACTTTCCCCATCTTTATTTTTAACGTTAATATCAGCCCCACTGGATAAAAGAAATTCTACGATACCCTTTAAATCAGTATTATTGTTTAATGCATAGTGTAAACCTGTCATTCCATTATTATCTTTAGCATTAATATCAGCGCCTTTATTCACAAGAAATTCCACTACTGCCTTTGTGGTAGTCCTTGTAGCATATATTAAAACTGTTCACCATAATTATCTTTAGTATTAATATCAGCGCCTTTATCCACAAGAAATTCCACTAATTCCTTTGAGCCGCTTCCTGCGCCATAGTGTAAAACTGTCATGTCGTAATTATCTTTAGCATTAATATCCGCACCTTTATTGAGAAGAAATTCCACTAATTCCTTTGAACCACTCTGTGCTGCATACTGTAAAACTGTTTTACCGTTATTATCTTTAACATTAATATCCGCACCTCTGGCTACAAGAAATTTGACTGATTCCCTGTTGTTATTTATCGATGCATAGAGTAAAGGTGTCATATTCATAACATCTCTGGCATTAATATCTCCGCCTCTGTCCGCAAGGTATTCTACCAATTCCATGTTGTCAGTCCATGCTGCAATGAGTAAAAGTGTCATGTCATAATTATCTTTAACATTACTGTTCTGAGCATAAGCATGTAATAAAAGTTTTCCTCCCGTCACGCGTCACGCGTTACGCGTCACGAAAGCATATATGTATTATTTATGCTCACCTCAGTAATATCCAGTCCTTTAGCCACAAGAAATTGTACTGTTTTATATAAGTCATTCTTCGGTACTGCCGGTAATTCCCGGTCATAATTCATTGCATAGAGTAAAGGTGTCAGACCATCATTATTTTTAACATTAATATCCGAACCTTTATCCACAAGAAATTCCACTAATTCCTTTGATTCATTATTCATTACATAGTATAAAAACGCATAGTGTAAAACTGTCATGCCGTCATTATCTTTAGCGTTAATATCAATCCCTTTATTCAGAAGAAATTCCACTGTTTCCTTTGAGCCTCTTTTCACGGCCGCGTATAAAACTGTTCTGCCATACTTATCTTTCGCTTTAATATCTGCCCCTTTATTCAGAAGAAATTCTACTAATTCCTTTGAACCACTATTTGCTGCATCGTACAGAGGTGTACCTCCATCGTTATTTTTAATATTCACATCAGCACCTTTATTTACAAGGAGTTCCACTATTTCCTTTGAACCGATACTTATAGCATAGTTTAAAACTGTGTTGTCAAAATTATCTTTAGCATTCACATCTGCCCCTTTATTCAGAAGAATTTCCATTAATTCCTTTGAATCTTTTAAAAACGCACTGAGTAATACTACGTTGCCATCATTATCTTTAACATTCACATCTGCACCTTTATTCAGAAGAAATTCCACTAATTCCTTTGAGTCGCTCATAACTGCATAGTGTAAAACTGTACTGCCATTATTATTTTTAGCCTTAAGATCAATGCCTTTATCCAGAAAAAAATCCACAGTTTCCTTTGAACCGCTCATAGCTGCATAGTGTAAAACTGTACTGCCATTATCATCTTTAGTTTTAATATCAAGCCCTTTATTTACAAGGTATTTTACTAATTCCATGTTGCCACTGTTTGCTGCATAGTGTAAAACTGTACTGCCATCATTATCTTTCGCATTAATATCCGCCCCTTTATTCAGAAGAAATTCCACTAATTCCTTTGAGCCATTTGCTGCTCCATAGAGTAAAGCTGTCCTGCCTGAAATATCTTTCGCGTTAATATCCGCCCCTTTATTTACAAGGAATTTCACTAATTCCATGTTGCCATTGTATATCGCAGAGTGTAAAGGTGTCCTGCCATAATTATTATCTTTCGCATTAATATCCGCCCCTTTATTTACGAGAAATTCCACCAATTCCATGTTGCCATCGTATACCGCAGAGTGTAAAGGTGTCCTGCCATAATCATTATCTTTCGCATTAATATCCGCCCCTTTATTTACGAGAAATTCCACTAATTCTATGTTGTCACTGTCTGCTGCATAGTGTAAAACTGTACTGCCACTATTATCTTTAGCATTAATATCTGCCCCTTTTTTCAGAAGAAATTCTATTAATTCCCTGTTATCCCTGTTAGCCCCATAGTGTAAAACTGTCCTGCCATCATTATCTTTACTGTTAATATCCATTCCTTTATTGAGAAGAAATTCTATTAATTTCCTGTTATCACGGTTAGCCCCATAGTGTAAAACTGTCATGCCATCATTATCTTTAGCGTTAATATCTGCACCTTTATTCAGAAGAAATTCTACTGATTCCTTTGAGCCGATTAACACTGCATATAGTAAAGGTGTCATTCCGTCGTTATTTTTAGCGTTAATATCTGCACCTTTATTCAGAAGAAATTCCACCAATTCCTTTGAACCATAGCCTGCCGCATAATATAAGACTGTACTGCCATTATTATCTTTAGCCTTAATATCGGCCCCTTTATTCAGAAGAAATTTTACTAATTCCTTTGAGCCGTTTCCTGCTGCACAGAGTAAAGCTGTCCTGCCACAGTCATTATCTTTCGCGTTAATATCTGCCCCTCTGGCCACAAGACGTTCTGCTAATTCCTTTGAGCCATTTTCTGCTGCATAGTGTAAAACTGTCATGCCGCGAATATCTTTATACTTAATTTTGAAGACAATTGCATCATGAAAATACCAGGAAACATTTTATCATTGTTTGTATTTTGACTGAATTTTTCAAGCAATTATCTATGCATAAAAGTATAGCGTT
>JAKPQU010000257.1 GCA_029555925.1 Bacillota bacterium | reverse complement strand
ACCTACAATAATTATTTAATTTTAGATGATGATATTACTCTTGTCGATACTGTCAAATTTGATTTTGGAGATGTTGCAGCTTCAAATATCGCCAGCCTTATAGAACCGTCAAAGATTAAAAATGTTATAGTCAATCATATTGAAAATGACCATATGGGCTCTCTCCGTAGAATTATGAATTTAACAAAAAATGCCACTATATATACTACGGAAAAGGGAAAAGCCGGAATGGCCAGGTTTTTTGATGTCTCAAAATGGGATATTAAAACTGTTAAAACAGGGCATGAACTCAAAACAGGTAAATATACCCTTATGTTTATTGAAACCCCTATGATGCACTGGCCTGATTCTATGGTAACCTATGTAAAAGAAGCCCATCTTTTAATATCTCAGGATGCTTTCGGCCAGCATTATGCGTCAACAGAACGATTTGATGACGATTTTATTGCTTGTGCATCGGAAGCGGAACTGGAAGATGCAGTAATAGATTATTACGCCAATATTTTAATGCCCTTCGGTAAACTCATAAAAGCAAAAATAGGAGAATTAAAGAAACTGGGTATTCCTATTGACATGATTGCTCCCGACCATGGCTTTATCTGGAGAAAAAATCCCGGTAAGGTAATTGATATGTACATGAATATGGCCAGCGGCAAAACAAATCTCAGGATTGCTATTATTTATGATACTATGTGGCATGGAACGGAGATTATGACCCAGCCCATAGTGCAGGGTATAAAAGATGAAGGTGTGGCATGTAAAGTTATAAAGCTTCGCGCCACTCCAATGAGTGTTGCTATTAAAGAATTCTGGAACAGCCGCGGCTGTCTTATAGGTTCTCCCACTCTTAACAATGAAGTCTATCCTTCTGTAGCAGAATTTATTATGCACCTTCGCGGGCTTCGACCTTCTGACAGGTTAATGGGTGCTTTCGGCTGTTACGGATGGAGCGGAGGAGCAGTTAAATGGCTTTATAATGAATTTAAAGGCATGAAACTTGGAGAAGTCGGTCCGGGACTGGAGATGAACTTCAGACCGGTTCAGGAAGACGATAAAAAATGTTACGATTTTGGCAGAGAATTTGCCAGACAGGTAAAAGAATTTCATAAAAAATATGAATAAACCACTTCTGAGTATTCTCAGAAAATATAATTGATAATAAAAAACTATGTTGAAAGGAGTGAATGTGACAGAATGAAATACGAATGTGAAATGTGCGGGTATATTTATGACCCGGAAGTTGGAGATGCAGACGGAGGGATTGCTCCTGGTACCCCCTTTGAAGATATACCTGATGACTGGGTTTGTCCTGTCTGTGGTGTTGGTAAAGATAGCTTTTCTCCTGTGGAAGAATAATCATAAGCAGTCAGCAGTCAGCTATCAGCAGTCAGCTTTTCTGAAAGCTGATAACTGATAGCTGTCTGCTTAATATAAGGAGTTTATTTATGGATGTCCTGATGCTTTCCCGTCTGCAGTTTGCCGCTGCAACATTCTTTCATTTTCTCTTTGTTCCTCTTACACTGGGGCTATCGGTTCTCATAGCAATAATGGAGACAATCTATGTAAGAACAGGACAGGATTTATATAAAAACATGGCCCGGTTCTGGGGAAAAATCTTTCTTATAAATTTTGCTATAGGTATTGTTACAGGTATAACACTTGAATTTCAATTCGGAACAAACTGGTCAAGGTATTCAGCCTATGTAGGCGATATATTCGGTTCCCTTCTGGCTATTGAGGCTACTGCTGCTTTTTTTCTTGAATCCACTTTTATAGGAGTATGGCATTTCGGATGGAATAAACTTTCACCGACGTTTCATGCCATATGTATATGGCTTGTAGCATTTGCATCAACTCTTTCTGCACTCTGGATACTTATAGCCAATGCATGGATGCAACATCCTGTAGGTTATACAATAAGAAACGGAAGGGCAGAACTTACGGATTTTGTGGCAGTTATAACACAGCCATTTGCCATACAGGAATTTCTTCATACAGTAACAGGCGCATATATACTTGCAGGTTTTTTTGTTATGGGTATAAGTGCCTATCATTTACTTAAAAAGCAACATACAGAATTTTTCCTTAAATCTTTCAGAATAGCTCTTATTTTTTCCCTTGTTTTTTCAATTTTAGAAGTTATTCATGGACATATTCACGGCGGAGAAGTGGCAAAAATACAGCCTGCAAAACTGGCCGCCATGGAATCTTTCTGGGAAACTAAAAGTAATGCTCCTTTTACTATGGTTCTTATACCGGATGAAAAGAAGGAAAGAAATACAGTTGAGATAATACAGGTTCCCGGAGCACTGAGCATGCTTGCCTACCATTCTCCTGATGCAACTGTGAAGGGACTTAAAGATTTTCCTCCATCCGAAAGACCTCCTGTCTTTATATCTTTTGTCGCTTTCAGAGTTATGGTCGGACTGGGCATGCTTTTTATGCTTCTCACTGTTGTATGTTTTCTTTTACGTAACAGACTTGAAACATATAGATGGCTCTTGTGGATAATGGTTGTTTCCATTCCTCTTCCTTATATCGCCTGTGAGGCAGGATGGATTTTAGCAGAAGTCGGAAGACAGCCATGGATTGTTTACGGATTGATGAAAACAGCAGATGCCGTATCACCTGTCAGTGCTTCTCAGGTTTTCATTTCCTTTATAGCTTTTATACTGGTTTATTCTCTGCTTGGCCTTGCAGCTTTTTATCTTATGTATATAAATGCAATAAAAGGGCCAGAACCTGTGGCCGGAAAGGAGATATAACATGTTAGAAACAATATGGTTTATTCTCTGGGCAGTTCTCTGGGCAGTTTATTTTATGCTGGACGGATTTGATCTCGGCCTTGGTACGCTTATGCCCTTTCTGGCTAAAAACGAGGAAAATAAAAGGACTATATATAACTCTATAGGGCCTTTCTGGGATGGTAATGAAGTATGGCTCATTTCTGCAGGCGGAGTTACCTTTGCTGCCTTTCCGAAGACCTATTCAGTTATGTTTAGTTCGATGTATTCAGCATTAATGCTGGTTTTATTTGCTCTTATACTCAGAGGCATATCTATTGAGTTCAGAGGTAAACTCGAACATGGTCTGTGGAAAAAAATATGGGATACAGGACTTGTTGCAGGTAGTTTTCTTCCTGCACTGTTACTGGGAGTAGCTTTTGCAAATATTTTTAAGGGTATTCCCATTGACGGAGCCGGAATATACAGAGGAAATCTTTTTACACTCCTCAATCCTTACGGACTTCTGGGTGGAGTATTTTTCCTTCTTTTATTTCTGCTTCATGGTTCCCTCTGGCTTGCCATTAAATCAGAAGGAGAGCTTAATAACAGATCTGCCGGTCTCTCGGAAATATTATGGGTTACACTTCTGCTTGTCACCTTGATTTTTCTGCTTGTGACAAAATTACTTACAGGGCTCTTTGATAATTATATTCATATGCCGGTTCTGTTTATTATACCTTTATTGACGGTTATCGGACTTATATTAACAAGATTGTTCATACATAAAAAAGCCTGGTGGAAAGCATGGTTTTCATCATGTCTGACCATATTAAGCGCAACATTTTTTGGTGTTACAGGCCTTTATCCCTGTATGTTGCCATCAAGCATAAACCCTTCATTCAGCCTGACAATATATAATTCTTCATCAAGCCCTCTTACTCTGAAGATAATGCTTGTTGTAGCACTTGTTTTTGTTCCTATTGTAATAATCTATCAGACCTGGGTATACAATCTTTTCAAAGATAAAGTAAAAGAAAAGGATCTTGTGTATTGAGTCGTGAGTCGTGAGTCGTGAGTTGTGAGTCGTAGGGGCGAACCACTGTGTTCGCCCTGTACCGGTGAAAATATGCATTACGCTCACTGACCACCCGTCACGCGTTACGCCTCTTATAAGGAGTATATATGATAAAATATATCTTATCCAGCCTGTTTCTGCTATTACTGTTTGTAAAAATTTCTGTATCCTCTCAGGAGATGATTGACTGTCAGGGAGATTATGCGGAAGGTCTGACTTCTGTAAAAGTTGGCAGTAAATATGGTTATATGGATTGCAATGGAAATATTATTATTAAACCGATCTTTGATGAAGCACATAATTTCTCCGGAGGATTGGCATCTATAAAAATTGGCAGCAAGTGGGGATATATAGATAATAAGGGTAATATAATCTGTGAAGTTCAGTTTGATGAAGCAGGAGATTTATATAAAGGTATGGCTCCTGTATGGATAGGAGATAAATGTGGCTATATAGACGGTCACGGTAAGATTATTATTAAACCGGAATATGATTCAATTTCAGATTTTTATGACGATATAGCAGTTGTGAGAAATGGTAATAAATATGGTTATATAGACAGAAGAGGAAAGATAATTCTTGCCCCTGTCCTTGATTACGGTTACAATTTTTCCGAAGGTTTTGCTGCCGTAAAGGTTGATGATAAATGGGGATATGTAGATATTCATGGCTCATTGGCTATTGAGCCGCAGTTTGATGAAGCCAGAGCTTTCTTGCAGTCTATGGCTATAATCAGAATGGGTGATAAATACGGCTATATAAACAGTGCCGGTTTCAGTGTAATTAAACCGGCATTTGACGATGCCTGCAGTTTTTCGGAAGGACTGGCTGCCGTTAAGACCGGCGGCCTCTGGGGATATATTGATATTAAAGGTAAGGTTGTGATAAAACCATCTTTTGATAGAGCCGATTATTTTCATAACGGCAGAGCAGTCATAGTAAGAGATAATAAATCTGGCTATGTTGATAAATCCGGTAAGATAATATGGAATTCTGAAAAATAATAAGGAGTTTTTTATGAAAAAAACATTTTCTCTGGCTCTTCTCCTGCTTATTTCTATTGTTTTTGTAATAAATTGTCAGCCTTCCGGACAGAATTCTCCTGAACCGGAACCATCTGCAAATAAAGGAAAGGAGCCTGCTATTCTTGTAAAACAGGTATCCTCTATATTCGGTGTCATACCTGAACAAATGTCGGGAAAAGATGAAGATACTGAAGAGCTTGTAAGACTCGGAGAAAAACTTTACTTTGAAAAGAAACTCTCCGATAATGGCAAAGAATCCTGTAACATCTGCCATATGGTGGATAATAAAAAGGGTGGAGTTGATAATTTATCTGTTTCTGAAGGTACAGCCTGTAAAAAGGGTAAGAGAAATACCCCTACTGTACTCAATGCAGGTTATCAATTTGCACAGTTCTGGGACGGACGTGCTACAACACTTGAAGAACAGTTAAAAGGTCATATGGTATATCCTTCGAAAAAATTAAAGGAAAGATTGAGTAAAGATTACAGTGATTTATTTAAAAAAGCATTTCCGAAAGATAGTAAACCATTTACTGTTGCCAATGTTAACAGAGCAATAGCTTCTTATGAAAGGACTTTCAAAACATCCGATCGTTTTGATGAATTTATAAAAGGAAATTATAATGCCCTTACCGATGATGAACAGAAGGGACTGGAACTGTTTATGTCCTCCGGGTGTATTACATGTCATGCAGGGCCTCTTCTGGGCGGAAATATGTATCAGAAAATTGGAGTGGTAAAACCTTATGAAAATACTGCAGACTCTGGCCGTTACGAAATAACAAAAGATAAAGCTGATAAATTTATATTTAAAGTACCTATGCTCAGGAATATTGCCATTACTGCCCCCTATTATCATGACGGAAAGATAAAAACCATTGAAGAAGCTGTGAAAAGCATGGGGGCTTTACAGCTCGGTAAAGATTTTAATGATAGCGAAACAGATTCTATTGTGAGTTTTTTGAAGAGTCTGACTGATACAAAGAGAATGTAAAATAGTGAAGGGTGAAGGGTGAAAAAGAAATCGTGAGTCGTGAGTCGCGAGTCGTGAAAAGTGAAAAGTGAAGAGTGAGTAGTAGGGGCGAACCACTGTGTTCACCCGGTACCGGCGAAAACATGCATCACGCATTACGCATCACGAAACCACCTGTCACGCGTCACGCGTTACGTGTCACGATTTTAGAATGGAGTCATATATTGAAGGATAATAAAAAAAATATTATAGATTCTATCTGGCTGTTTTTTACTTCTATGAAGGTTGCTGTCTTTTTTATAATCCTTCTTGCTATTGTATCAATAGCAGGAACTCTCATACCTCAAAGTGAACAGACTGACATATATCAACATATGTACTCTCCTTTCTGGTATAATCTCATACTTACTCTTGGAGTTAATAATCTGTATAACTCCCTTATATACAGAATATTACTTGCCATTATAGGTATAAATATAACTATCTGTTCCATAGAGCATACAGCCAGTAAAATTAAAGGAAAGAAAACAGTCATGCCTTTGGATTTTTATAAAAATTTCATGACTGTCTCAATATCTTCTGCAGAAATATGTGATAAAATTTTAAAATATCTCTGCCAGAACGGTTTTTATGTGAAGCACGAAAAGGACAGTGACGGTAATGTCCATATATATGGTGAAAAAGGATATTTAAAACAATGGGGGCCTTTTATAATTCATATAAGTATTCTTGTAATATTCGCAGGAGCCATATACGGAGGAATTACAGGTTATAAAGATTATGTTACTCTCGTAGAGGTTGAACAGCAGAATACTTATACTGACAGAAATAATAATTTTCAGGTAAGACTTAAAGATTTCCATCTGGATTTATATGAAAATCATAGAATAAAACAGTATTGCAGTGATCTTGAGGTTCTGGAAGGTAACAGGAAGATACTGGAAAAAACTATATCTGTCAATGATCCTCTGGAATATAAAGGTGTTACATTCTATCAGGCAGACTGGGGAATGACGGCTCTGGAATTTTCTGTTATATATCCTGACGGAATAAAGGAAGATTATTTTATTCCTCTTGATGATAGCGGGAAACCTGCAGATGGTAATAATTTTTTTATTCTTCCTAATGACTGGATAGTTAAAAGTGGATATTTTTATCCTGATATGTTTATTGATGGAAATACTGTAAAATCCCGGTCTTATTTCCCTGTCAGTCCTGCTGTGACATTACAGCTATGCAGGGAATTTATGACCGGTAAAGAACCGTCATGGGTTGAACTGGGGCTGTTTAAGAAAGGGATATCCAGAGATTTTGAAGGGTATAAATTTACATTCAACAGGGTAATAGAATATACAGGTCTTCAGATAAAAGAAGACCCCGGAGTTCCTGTGGTATATGCCGGATGTTTCCTTATGATGATCGGCATGTTGTTAACCTTTTATACATCCAGGAGAATTATAAGAATACTGTTTAAGTATGCTGATAAAAATCTCTATGCAGGTTTTTCCGGTAAAGAGGAAGAATATAATAAAATATTTCTGGATAAAATGAAAAAATATCTGATAGAACTTCAGAGTGTTTTGTAAGATAATAATCCGCGCGTCACGCGTCACGATTCAAAGGAGGAATATTTATGTCAGAAAAGAAAATGGAAGATGTAAAACTTCCCGATGTAGAAATATTACTTGCAAATTTCATAGGACTCCTTGGTAATAAAGCCTATGACTGTCTCGGACTTATTCCTAAAGAAGGCTCAAAGATTGATTTGAAGCAGGCAAAACTTGCTATAGACAGTATGGGAGCTATTATTGAAGCAATAAGTCCTATGATAGACACAAAACAATCTCAGGACTTTCGAAATCTTCTTGCAACCCTCAGAATGGCCTATGTACAGAAAGCAGGCAACCAGCCGAAATAGGGGAGACATATCTTTTGAAAAAAGAAATAATCATAGGTACAAGAGGGAGTAAGCTTGCTCTCATACAATCTGAAGAGATAAGAAGGAGACTTCAGGAAAAAGGATATTCTTCTGTTCTCAGGATTATAAAAACTAAAGGTGATAACATACTTGATACTCCTTTATCCGGAATAGGTGATAAAGGATTATTTGTAAAAGAAATAGAAGAAGAACTTTTAAAGAAAACGGTAGATATAGCTGTACACAGCCTGAAAGATCTCCCTTCTTTAATACCTGATGAGTTATGTATAGGAGCAACGACTAAAAGGGAAGACAGGAGAGATGTTTTTATCTCAAAGGAATGGAAAAAACTCCATGAGGTGCCTGAAGGTTCGGTTATAGGCACATGCAGTCTCAGACGAAAAGCTCAAATTCTTGCTATGAGACCTGATTTGATTGTAAAAGATATAAGAGGAAACCTGGATACAAGACTCAGAAAGCTTGAAAAAGAGGATTTTGACGGGCTTATAGTTGCCGCAGCCGGTATTATAAGAATGGGTCTGGCAGATAAAATTACCGAATATTTTTCACCTGATATGGTAATTCCTTCTGCAGGGCAGGGTGCTATTGCAGTAGAAGCAAGAAAAGATAACAGGGACATACTCAACCTGTTGAAAGAAATAGATGATCCTGTCACCAGAGATGAAATATTCGCCGAAAGGAGTTTTCTCTTCACAATGGAAGGAGGATGTCAGATACCTGCAGGCGCATCTGCATTCATATCAGGTAATAATCTTACCTTGAAAGGTTTTATTGCCAGCATGAACGGAAAGAAAATGTTTAAAGGAGAGATAAGGGGAGACAGAAGCAAGGGAAAAGAACTGGGAAAAGAGCTCGCAGAAAAACTTCTTTCTGACGGTGGATATGCAGTTTTAAAGGAATTAAGAGACTACTGAGGTAAGGAATGAAAAATTGAGTCGTGACGCGTAACGCGTGACGCGTG
>JAKPQU010000237.1 GCA_029555925.1 Bacillota bacterium | reverse complement strand
CTTGAACCCACGACTTCTGGTTCCACAGACCAGCGCTCTAACCAGCTGAGCTACGCTCGCCATATCCCGCGCCCAAGAGGATTCGAACCTCTAACCTACGGATTAGAAGTCCGTTGCTCTATCCGTTGAGCTATGAGCGCTCTTCTATCGGGGCGAGAGGATTTGAACCTCCGACCCCATGGTCCCAAACCATGTGCTCTAGCCAAGCTGAGCTACGCCCCGTTCTTTACAGTAAACAATAGTATACTGAAAAAAAAACAGATTGTCAAGGTTTTATGTTGTATTTTTTTGATAAAAAATCAGCAAGTTTTGTAAAAGCCTGTGCCCTGTGACTTATCCGGTTTTTTACATCAGGCGAAAGCTCTGCCATGGTAGATTTCATGGAAGGGATGTAAAAAATAGGATCATAGCCGAACCCGTTATTACCTGAAGGAGAAAAAGCTATCCTTCCTTCACATACCCCCCTGAAGAATTCAGTCCGCCTGTCTGGCCAGACAAGAGATGCAACACATATAAATCTGGCAGTCCTTTTTTCCTCGGGTACATCTTTCATAAGTGAAAGGACTTTTAAATTTTTTTCCCCGTAAGTCGCTCCCGGCCCTCCGAACCTTGCAGACATAACCCCCGGCATACCATCCAGCGCATCAATTTCCAGCCCGGAATCGTCTGCCACACAGAGTTTACCTGTATAATCAACCAGTGCTCTCGCTTTTATCCATGAATTTTCATCAAAGGTGTTTCCTGTTTCCGGAACTTCAGGATATTCTTCGTCATCATATGTCCTGACATCCCAGTCCAGAGGGGCAAGTATATAGGATAACTCTTCCAGTTTGTGTTTGTTTTTTGTAGCAAGTAAAAGCTCTTTCTTCACTTTTTTCATAAATACGTGACGCGTAACGCGTAACGCGTAACGGGTGACAGGCATATAGCCCATCACTTTTCACTTTTCACCTCTTGTTTTTTATATTATTTATAGTCCCTCATGGGCGCACGGCCGTGGGCTCATGTTTTTTCGCGTTACGCGTCACGCGTCACGCGTTACGAATATATCAGAAATATCAGGTCCAAGTATTTCTTTCTGTTTTTCAATGAGTAGAGAAACGCCTCTTTTCCCAGTTGTAAGCAGACTTTGAAGCTGTCCTTCCGACAGAGGACGTCCTTCTGCTGTAGTCTGTATTTCAACAATCTCTCCGAAGGACGTCATGGCAAGGTTAAAATCTACATCTACCGTCGAATCTTCTTCATAATTCAAATCCAGTAATTCTTCACCATCTTTTAATCCCACACTTACTGCTGCAATATAACTGCGCAGAGCTCCTTTACCGGTATCTTTTTCTTTTATGAGATATTTTATAGAATCACAGAGAGCTATAAATGCACCTGTGATGGCAGCTGTTCTCGTGCCTCCGTCTGCCTGTATTACATCACAATCCAGTGTTATAGTTCTTTCTCCTATGGCTTTAAAATCTACTACCGATCTCAGGGTTCTTCCTATGAGTCTCTGTATCTCACTTGCTCTGCCTGAAGATGAACGTCTGTTTCTCGTCTGAGTCGCCCTGGGAAGCATTGCATATTCTGCAGTTAACCATCCTCTTCCTCCTCCTTCTTCTTCTATAAAAGAAGGAATTCTGTCTTCTATGGAAGCAGTGCATATTACCTTTGTGTTGCCCATTTCTATCAGAGCCGAACCTTCGGCATATTTTATGTAATTACGTATTATCTTTACCGGACGAAGTTCGTCATTTTTTCTACCATCTTTTCTTTCCATAGATTACTCCTTTCAAAAGTTTAAAGCGTCTACAAAAGTAGACGCTTTAAAAAATAAAAAAAATATATAATTGCTTCAGGCTTCTACAGGAACAGGGGACAGATCTATTTCTGTAACATTTGGAATGGAACATCCAAGGAATTTTTCACCAACTGATTTGAAATGCATGGGATCTTTGCTTACGAAGTATTGATGTTCCGGAGGAGTATTGTCTTCCCTTAACATATCTTTTCTGATTAAAAGTTCCTTTATAGCCTGGACTGTGTAATAAGCAGGGTCAATTAAATTAACATTACTTCCAATATTTTCCTGAATAATATCTCTGAGGAACGGATAATGGGTGCAACCCAGTACGAGAGTATCTATTTTAACTCTTTTAAGATCTGCCAGATATTCGTCTACTATCCTTTTGGCTCTCCGGGAAGTTACCTCTCCTCTTTCAACAAGAGGAACCAGTTTCGGGCAGGCCTGAGCATAAACATTGCGAACTCCATCAAGACTTGTTATAACTCTGGAATAGGCATGGCTGACAATTGTAACATTTGTGCCTATTACGCCTACTCTCTTATTTCTGGTAGCTTTAATAGCTGCCTGAGAACCAGGCAATATAACTCCCAGTATATCAAATTCGTATTTACCCTTGATTTCCGGCAGCACGACAGCAGAAGTTGTATTGCAGGCCATTACTGCCAGTTTTATATGCTTTTCTCTTAAAAATTCTAATATTTCTGTAACGTAAGTCTTCAATTCAGCAGGTGATTTTGAACCATAAGGTACATGAACCGTATCACCGAAGTAATAGATCTCTTCATTAGGTAATTGCGAAAAAATCTCGGCAGCTACTGTTAATCCTCCTACTCCTGAATCAAAAAGGCCTATCGGTCGGCTATTCGCCACTCTATCACCACCACCTTGTTGTTTTTTCTCCCTAAACTATTCATACAACACCTTTATATATAACGAGGAGTTTCTACTGAACTCTCAAAATGTTCTAATTTATTTATCGTACATCTCATGGAGAGAAAAATCTTTTCTTTTGTAAAACAAAAATGTATCCCTTTATCTTCTAGAAAAAAAATTTTTTTCCTCTTTATCTTAATAATTTCATGTAAATTTTTCAGAAACCTCGATATTATGGGGCCTTTTGCCTGTAATATCAGGTTCTTTCTTTTTTCTGTTCAGGTAAATTATAAAATTCTTCATAATTTTATCACTAATATATTAAATAGACAATAGAAATTTTAAAAATTTACATGGCAAAATTAATTTATTTGCCTCCTACTACAGCAGGACAGGTCGTATATTCACATATACCTTCAAAAATAGCCCTGGCCACCTTCTGCCTGAAGGTTGAACTGGATAATAATCTGGCATCTTCTGAATTACTTATAAAAGCTATTTCCAGCAATGCAGCAGGCATTTTTGTATTTTTAAGAACATAAAACTTTGAACTTTTAATACCTCTGTCCATTGTGCCAAGATCTGAGATTAAATACTTGTGTATTACCGATGCAAGAGATTTATCTATATCTTTGTAATAAAATGTAGTGGTTCCTCTTACTGTTTCCTTGCTGCTTGAATCGCAATGGATACTGAGAAATATATCTGCATTATTTTTATTTCCTATATTGGCTCTTGCCCATAGTTCTTCCGAATCGGAACTGTCCGGGCTTGTTACGTCTCTGTCTGTGGAATGAGTCAATATAGCATTCCACCCTTCCTGGATTAAAAGTTCCTGCAGTCTCAGAGATATATCAAGAGTCATATCCTTTTCTGCAAGACCGGTGGAAGGATTGATTGCTCCGTAGTCGCCTCCGCCATGGCCCGGGTCTATGACTATGGTTTTTACAGTGTTCAGAAGATAGCCTATAGAGCCTGTTCCCATGGTTGCCATAGATGTTTCATCTATTGTCTCTTTACCCATCTCCATTATTAACTGATTTGCTACGGTCTGTGACTGAGAGAAGGTTATTTTTACAGATTTATTTAATTTGAATACAACTCTTACTACATTGGGGGATTTTCGATTTTGAGCCACTCTTATGTCAGATATTATTTCATCGTCAACAGGAACAGACAGTTTCTTTTCTACCAGTATTGCATCGGTAAAATCAATATAAATTCTGCTATCAGGACTTTTCAGTCTGTGCCATTCATAGGTTACGGGCCCTGTTGTGGTTATAAAAATCCTGCGAATATCATTTTTTTCCTCAAATTTTACCTCTCCTATTTGCTGGGTATTTGTTACGGCAGGAGCTTCTTTGGCCTGCGGTGTCTCTACCGGCACCGGCGTTGTATCCGGTACAGGTATGTCTCCGTTTGAAGATGTAAGTCTCAATTTTACTTGATCCAGATTTATTCTGGAAGCTATTCTTACTGAAACAGGTTTTTTTAATTCCATTACTACCCTTACTGAATTAGATGTATTTTGAATTGCCTTTACATTTTTTATAATCTCATTATTTATCTCCTTATTTTTTTTCAGTGATAGGACTGTACCCGGTATATCAACAGCAATCCTGAGAGGATCTGTCAGCAACTGGGAAGAGTATTTTATGGGGCCTGTGGCCTGTATTACCAGTTCTCCTCCCGATGAGATTTCTTTATAATCTATATTTATAATTTTCGTTGATTTATCTCCGGCGCAAAAGCCCCTGGTGATAACGAATATAAGCAATAAAATTATTATAACAAGTTTTTTCATAAGTAAATAACCGGTATGTTGGAAAACCGGAAATGCACCCCCGTTTCTCTGGTATCATTTAATTTTATCATATTTATTGTCTCCGGTCTTGAAAGGGTAGATGGCAGAGTTATAGAACCATATTTTTTTAAATCTTTGCCTTCTATTGTTATATGAAGTTTTGTTATATAGTTAAATTCTGTAAGAGAAAAAACAAGTGAATTTATGACTACCTCAGGAGGAATATCAGCTGTTATCTTCAGAAAAGCAGAATTAAAATCTATATAAGCCACACTATCTTCTACTCTGAAGGATAAAACTTCTGTGCCAGCAGGAAGTGTAGCCTGTGCCCATTCTTCATCGAGTCCCTTTACAAGTTTCTGAATAACATTCTGCGGTAATGTTTTGGAGTCCTGAAATACACAGGTTACAGGGACTATAAATGATGATTTATGTTCCAAAAAATAAATGGTAGCCCTGTTTTCCTCTCCAGGAATTCTACTTTCTTTACCTGTTAAAAACAGATTTTTCCATTTGTCTATAGCAATTGGCCCTTTTAAATCTAGTTCCCCGAGTGTTTCGATTTCTTTACCTTCTATGAAGAATTTTATGCCTTTTATTTTTTTAAAATGAGATAATGTATAATTGATAGAAGATATAAGTAAATTACCTTCCGTTCCTCCGGTTTCAAAGGCTTTTTTGAAATTTTGAGAAAAATCCAGACTGGCAATCCCATCTTTAGTTTCAAAATTTAATAACTTTGTTTCTTTCGGAAATAAATTATAAAGGGATTTATTCGGTGGTTCCTGCGAAACTAGTAGGTCTATTGCTTTTTCAGGCGTAGAAATTTTTTCTTTTATTTCGTAGGTTACAGGTACAAGAAACATTAAATTCTCATCGCTGAAGTAAACTGTTACCCGTTCTTTAACCTTCGAGCCGGACAGTATATTACAATTGTTTAATATCATAAGGCCTAGGGATAATAATGTCAGGCTGATTATCTTGAATCTGTTCCAATTTTCCTTTAAAGATGTTTTCACAATCTTCATCCTTTGCAAATATAATATAATCTTGCAAAAATAAAGTATAATTTATCATTTACAAGAACATCTTCAAAGAGAGGGATATTTCTTACAGGAGTTAATTTTTATTCTCTTGCAATTGCAAACATCCTGAGTTATTATAACATGATTTCTTATGCATGTCAAAAGTTTTTGTAAAAAATTTTGACAATTGCGTTTAAAAATGAAGTAAAAAGTGAATTTACTGTCGTAAGAAAGGACTATCCTATAAAACTGTACATCTCCATTTTTTATTGCAGGAATTTTTTCTTATCTTTTTAACTGTTTCCATTCTGACTTTTTTGCATCTGCGACAGATCCATTTTCTTTTTTTATGGAATGGCCTTTTTTGTTCTACCATTTTTACTTTACATTTAGGGCAGGTCAAGGCAGAGCTTCTCCTTTTATGTCCGGTATGGATATGGTGAATTTGCTTCCTTTTCCCGGTTCACTTTCTATATATATATTTCCTTTTAGAATTGAAAGAGTATATTTTACAATTGAAAGTCCCAGACCGAGACCTCCTGTTTCGCGACATAAAGTATCTTCTATTTGATAGAATTTATCGAAAATTTTTGGAATTTCTGATTTATGTATGCCTATGCCTGTATCAATTATATGGAAAACATGTCTGTCTTCAGATTTTTCATATGAAATACTTATTTTCCCTCCCCTGGGAGTAAAATTTATTGCATTGCTCAGTAAATGTTCTATTATTTTACTCAGCCTGTTTTTGTCTGTATATATTTCTATTTTTGCATAAGGGAATTTATAGGAAATTTCAATGCCTTTCGAGAGGCATTCAGCTTTCTTTAAAAATACCATGGCTTTGACTATCTGAACTGCATCTATCGGTTCAGAAAAGACTTCAAGATGGGCTGTTTTAACTTCTGAAATCTCCAGTAATTCTGTTACTCTGTCCAGAAGAAGTTTATTGTCTGATAGAACTTTTGAAAGAAATTCTTTCTGCTGGGCATTCAGAGGGCCAGGCAGTTCGCTCAATAAAAGTTCTGTATATCCTTTTATAACACTGGCAGGGGTTCTTATTTCATGAGATACTATGGAAATAAATTCTTCTTTCATCTGTTTAACTCTGTTCTCGGCAGTAATATCATGAAATAAAATAACAATAGAATTTACATGTTTATTTTTACCTATTACAGGAGTCATACTGACTGAAAAAAATCTTTCAAAGGGGATATTTATATTTGTTACTATATTATATAAAGGTTTTTTCTCTTTGCTTACCGTTTGAAGAGATTCTGAAAGTTTTTCACTTTTTATAAGAGAAGAAAAAGCTCTTCCTTTACAGTGTTCTTCTGTGAGATTGAAGAGTTCACATATTTTTGGATTTGCCGTTTGAATAATTTCCTCTCTATCGGTTACTATAAGGCCGTCGGCCAGATTATTTATTATTGCAGAGAGTTTTTTGTTATTCAGCTCCAGTTCTCTTCTTCTTTCGTATTCGAGATGGTATATTCTATTTATATCTTCTGCATAGGCAAGGATTTGCCTGTTTGTTTCTTCCAGTTCTTTATTCAGATCTACCGGTGCTTCTATTGTCGTATAATTACCTTTTTTACTCATAATATGTGTTTCATCTCTATTGAAGCTTATATTTCAGAGAAAAATGCCTCCATTTTTTTTAATATATCCAGAGGTCTGAATGGTTTTGTGAGATAATCATCTGCTCCTGCTTTGAAAGCAATTTCTCTTTCTTTTTCTCTATTTATAGAAGTCAGGACAATAATATATATATCTTTTGTATTATCGTCTGTTTTTAATCGTTCACATACTTCAAAACCATCCATTTCCGGCATCATAACATCGAGGAACATCAGGGAAGGTTTCTCTTTTCTGGCTATTTCAATTGCTTCGTATCCTGTAGATGCGCTGAGTATTTCGAAATTTTTATCCTTTAATGTAGCAGTTAATAAGTCTCTGACAATATTTTTGTCATCAACTATTAATATTTTTCTCAATTTTTCATACCCCCTGATAATCTGGTGGGAATTAATATGAGAAGCGTGACGGGTGACGCGTAACGCGTGACGCGATTACAAATTCTCATTACTGTTTACAATTGAAAATCAATTCTATTAGTTTATAAAATCATCATATCATAAAAGGCAAATATCATCAATATTATTTATAAGTGTATTTTATAACTTATTAGAATTTAATTGCTTATACTA
>JAKPQU010000629.1 GCA_029555925.1 Bacillota bacterium | reverse complement strand
TTTCTATAGTATTAGAAATTAAATAAGGGCTAATTTATTGTCTGTAAAACAAATTAAATAAGGCAAATTATTTTTCTTCGTAAGAGCCTGTCAGGCAGAAGCTGATAAATGGTTACGAATTTACCTGTTACGGTACTAAGTATTGTATTGTCGTTCAATTACTTTTGTAATGCAGTTTATTGCTCCCTGCAGCGAACTTATGGCAGTCATATCCAGCGGTACAGGGGTATAACCATATTTTTTATATAGATTATTTGACGGTTCATCAAGTTCCGGTATGCCGAAATTCGGGATAAATATATTATCACCGTCTATTACGGAATTATTATAGGTTATCCATGGTACTCCCCTTGTGGATGTACTTCCCAGATAAGGGACTCTTTCTATTTTATAACCTGCCTGTTCAAACCCGCTGGCTATGGCATCAAATTTTGTCTGAAGGTCACCATCTCTATTTACCGCATTCATAAGTTGATCAAGAGGATGGCCGGGGGCACGGGCAATTTTCTTTTTGATTTCTTCTTCATATTTAGCATATTTATCAGGATTATTCTTCTTTATATCGGTAAGGATGCCAGTGGCCATTGACGGATCTCCTATAGTTATAACTGCTTTTCCTGTTTCCGGATCCGGTTTGCCCAGAGGTGTCATAGCCATATCTATATGAAAAGCAGGCTGTTCCCCCTGATAACCTACTATGATGACCTTTTGATGGGGAAATGTTCTGTCAAGCATCAGTTTTGCAAGTTCTTCTTTAGTGATTTTATCCGCCCCTTCTATCTTCAGCTCACCGATTATCTTATTATATTTCTTCGGACAGGAATTCATATTATTCACCATAAAAGCTATGGCATCAGAACCTACAAAAAGTTTATCATTTGTGGCAAGCTGGTTGCCTCCGTCAATATATATACCTTCCATCTTATCATATTTTACGCCGGGATTTGCCTTCGCCACCTGTTCTGCTACAGTTTTATCGCCTGGCCCTGGAAAACCTATTCTGTCCTGCTCTATAACCCTGTTCCCGACAACAAGAGCCGAATCCTGGGCCCATATAGAAAGGTTCTCATCGGAATTAACTATATTAACCCTTTCAGGATTGGTAATTATCTGTTCTTTTGCCAGTTTTTCTATATAGCTCTTCAGTTCTTTTCGGTCAGCTTCATTTGTAGTGAGAACGGTAAATTTAGCAGAAGGCATTTTTGATACAAAGGTTTTTATTGCTTCCAGATAATTCTCTTTTACACTGTGGTAAAGGCCGTAAGTAAGACACATATGCGATACATGACCTTCATTGGCCGGGATCATATATCCGTCCATATCCAGACTGCTTACAGTGCCGTCTTTACCTGCATTGAATTTCTGCATTACCCTGGTAAGAGTTCCTTTAATGTCACCGAAATTTACACTTATTTCTTTATGGGATGGAGGTGGTAAACTGTCTCTTTCTGAACCGGAGCTTTTTAACATGTTGAGTTTATTCATATCCACTTTAATAGATATTTTTTCTCCTCTGTCCTCTTTCATAAATGAATCCATTTTATCCTTATCAAGACAGACTTCTTTTAATATATTCTCTCTCTGTTCCGAAAGTTTTCCTATGTGCATCCCTTCATAATTCTGGTTGTTTATCTTCATTTTTCCCTTTCTCCTTTTTCTCCTCTTTCTTTTTTTCCTCCATGGCATAATCTGCTATAGTTTTTAAATAGGGACCTTTTTTATATTCTTCTACGATCTTCTGTCTATCTTCTTCAAAATTCCCGGTTCGCATGGCAGGCTTTTCATGATGTTTCATAATAAAAATCTCCTCTTTATAAAAATTCTATAATCTGTGAGTCGTGAGTAGAAGATAGTTTAACATGCTGTTCACCAATGAATAATAATATCCGAAAATATCTACCGACCCGGGCATAAGCATGCAATAAAAATTTCCCTCCCGTCACGCGTCAAGCGTCACGAGAGCATATATGCTCACTTCAGCGATAAACATATTTTACGATAGACTGTCAGTCTATATGAACAAACTCCGGCGGCGGTGATGGCTTATCACCTTTTATGACTATGCCCATGTGATTGTATACTCTTGCTGTTTTTTCGTCGAATGGTACGGGGCCTTCGTAATCATGCCATCTGTCATTGAATTCTTCCCTGGTCATAACACCTCTGCTTCCGAAAAGTGACGGATCTTCGAAATATACATTTTCTTTATCAAATCCTATAACAACCATATAGTGGCCGGATTCCCACACATCTGTCCATGGCTTCTCTTTATCTTTATCATCACGCCATGCCTGACCGTCTACAATGACAGGTATTCCTTCACCGACCAGTTTTTCCAGTTCTTCCATGGTCATATGTTCTTTAAGTTTTGCAGAAAGTCCTTCTCCTTTAGCTACCCTGACGATATCTTCCGGTAACGTTCCGTTTTCTGTCGTATGGAGCAGTTCTATAAGTTCCTCTTCAAAATATTCCTGTCCTTTCCAGTAAGTAAGTACTGTTTGAAGTGCAACGGCTCCGCATGAATAATCTCTGTCCTGTCTTCCGTCGGGGACGCCGTGCAGTATGATAGATGGTATTAAATGACCGGCTATCCTGCCCGTAAGATTAAGGGTGAAATTTTTTATTTTACTCAGTAAAGAGGTATGTTTTGAAATGTCCGGTTTTTCGGTGTCGAACATGGCAAGTGATACAGGTGACGAAGAACCTGACTTTTTAGTCCCTGTTATAGTGGAGCCTTTCCCGTCTTCCATTGTAAAGGTTTTGCTTCTCTGATATTTTCCGCCTCGAGGAAGTTCTATAAGGTTCGGCATTTTTTCGGGAGTTTCTTCACCCTGGAAGGTTTTACCTGATAGAGTAACTTTATTTTCCGGTTCCGCAGGTTCCGTATTTTTCGTTTTAATCGTTTTTGCCTGATATGTTAAACCGGTAATCTGCAGAGTATTACTGTTGATTTTCATAAATATACCTCTCTTTATGACACGATTATCTCTTTTATACTTTAACATGTCCTGCCGTAAGGTTCAATTACATGGATGTTAAAATTTTGTTAAATTTTTATTGAATTTTTCAGCTTTAAAAATGCAGACCTTCTGGGAAAAAGATTAATCTATCTTATTTTACCCTGCCATGACCGGGTGGTCACAACGGGGAATGAGACCTTATACTCCCTTCACCTTTCACTCTTCACCCTTCACAATTCCCATATAAATCCTTCTTCATACATGGCCATTACATATTCGACGGGTATATTTTCCGTAACTATCGTAGTCGGTGCCATAATATAACCTCCTCTGTCTGACATAACAGATAAAACCTTTCTCACTTCTTTTCTGACTTCATCCGTACTTTTATAAGGTTTTTCAATGCATATGCCTCCATGGAATGCTATTTTTCCGTGAAAATTGTTCTTTAATTCTTCCAGATTAATGTTCTTTATATCTGTTTGCAGAGGATCAATTATATCTATACCTGTTTCATAAAGGACAGGTAATAAATTCTTTATGGAACCACATGAGTGAAACATTATCTTCAGCCCGTATCTTCTGGCCAGAGTAAAATGTTTTTCCCAGTAAGGTTTCAGTATATCCCTGAAGGTGTTTTCACCTATGAGTGAGCCATGGTAACCTCCATAGTCATCTCCGTAAAATGCTATGTCTATCGTACCTTTTCCTGCCTCGAAGATATGCCTGTTATATTCATAATAAAAATCTGAAATTTTTTCAAAAATCTTTATAAGTACCGGATCATGTCGTATCAGTCCCATATACATATCTTCCATGCCGTATAGAGACCCTGCTTTATAAAGAAAATCGCCTGTGCCTGGATTGCCTGTGATTATGCAGTAATCTTTATATGTTTCACATTGTTCCGTAACGGTGCTGTAGTCAAACATGTCCGCTTCAGGCCACCTGTAAGATATAACCTCTGCAATATCCGCTTTTTTTAAATCCTCACATGCAGGGAAGAGGTTTAAGGGGAAATTTTCTTTATAAACAGGACTCACCGTTCGGAAATCACAGTTCAATTTTTCCAGAATGGCAGAACTTACATGGTTTACAAGAGGATTTGAAATGATGTTTTCTTCTTTTATATTAAAATATCTACAGAATTTTTTTTGAAAATTTTCAGTACAGGAAAAATTCATAGGAATTCTGTCAGATTTTCTGAATTTGAGTGTGTTTATAACTCTTTCTCTTGATGTCATAAGTTTTTATTGCATATTTATTTTTCAGAAGTTATTATACTCTGTAATTGTATATTTTCCTTTGTATAAATTATAGTATATTTCATAACTTCTTAAAGTTTATACTATTTAGCTTTAGACATAGTAGTCTGCCTGCCTGGTGTTCCGGAGAAAAAAATATCACGGCAGCACAGGTATATTTTATTGAATTATAATGTAAAGTAGCATGATATAATATGAAACTAACTATATAGAGGGGATAATCCGATATTTCTCCGTATTGAAACAAAAGCAGGTCATAGAGCAGGGAAACCTGTGTCAAAGATTATTAATGAATACAGTGATATTTATGCTTTTCTGTTTAAAGTATTTGGCATGAAAATTCAGTGAACTTTTCACTGGTCACAGGTCACTGTTTTACGCTATTTTCTTTGTTTTAATGATTCCCGAATAAAGTCTTCTGAGTCTTATGGATTTCGGTGTTACTTCAATAGCTTCATTATCTTTTACCCATTCCATGGCACTTTCCAGTGTATGTATTATGGGGGTAGCAAGTACAACCGTTTCATCACTTGTGGAAGAACGCATATTTGTAAGTTTTTTGGGTTTTACAATATTTACATTCAGATCATTTTCCTTTGCATGTTCTCCTACAATCATGCCGCAGTAAACCTCTGTTCCCGGCAGTACAAACAGATGTCCTCTCGGTTCCAGATTTTCTATGGCATAGGCTGTGGCAAAGCCGTTTCTGTCGGCTACTAAAGCTCCGTTTGTTCTTGATGAAATTGTTCCTGCCATTGGTTCGTATCCGTCAAATACAGAGTGCATAATACCTGTACCTCTTGTGATGGTAAGGAAGGTAGAACGTATACCTATAAGCCCTCTTGAAGGGATACGAAATTCAAGTCTTATTCTGTCTGTGCCGTATCCTGCCATATTGGCAAATACTCCTTTTCTCTGTCCCAGGAGTTTTGTTACGGCACCTACATAATCCTGTGGTATATCAATTACAAGATGCTCATAAGGTTCACATACCACTCCGTTCAGGGTTTTTTCTATGACCTTAGGACGGCCGACCTGCATTTCATAACCTTCTCTGCGCATTGTTTCAATGAGGATGGCAAGCTGTAATTCTCCTCTTCCGGAAACTATAAATTCATCGGGTGTAGAGCCTTCTTCGATATGTAAAGATACATTCTGCCTGCCTTCTTTTATGAGTCTTTCTCTCAGTTTGCTTCCTGTAACATATTTTCCTTCTTTCCCGGCAAAAGGGGACGTGTTGGCAGAAAAGACCATATTTACCGTAGGTTCTTCCACATAAATACGTGGTTGTATTACAGGTGTTTCAATAGATGTAATGGTATCACCGATTTTGATTTCCGATATGCCGGATAGTGCGACAATATGACCTGCTGTCGCTTCCGGGAGTTCTATCATTTTGAGGCCATGATAGCCGTAAATCCTTGTTATCTTTGCTCTATAATGCTTATTTTCACCTGCTATGAGAACTGTGTCATTTACTCTGGCCCTGCCTGATTTCATCCTCCCTATGGCGAGACGGCCCATATAATCTGAATAACCCAGATTTGCCACAATCATACTCAAAGGTTGTTCTATTTCTACTTCGGGGGCAGGTATATAATCACGGATAGCTTCAAAAACAGGGAGCATATCACGGGGTTTCTCATCAAGATTTAATGTTGCCACACCGTCTCTTGCAATGGCGTAGATTACAGGACTGTCTATATAATCTAAATCTGCTCCGCATTCAAGGAAAAGATTGAATACTTCTTCTTCTGTTTCCCTGGTTCTTGCATCTTTTCTGTCTATTTTATTTATAATCACAACAAGAGGAAGATTTGCTTCCAGAGCTTTTTTAACGACAAATCTGGTCTGAGGAAGGGGGCCTTCTGCAGCATCTACAATGAGCAATGCGCCGTCAACCATAGATATAATACGTTCCACTTCACCGCCGAAATCTGCATGACCGGGCGTATCAACTATATTTATGGTAAGTCCTTCCCACTCTAAAGAGCAGTTCTTTGAAGCAATTGTAATGCCTCTTTCTCTTTCCAGATCCATAGAATCCATAACCCTTTCCGGTACCAGTTCATTGGCTCTGAAAGTGCCGCTCTGTCTGAGAAGAGCATCTACAAGCGTTGTTTTTCCATGATCTACATGAGCTATGATAGCAATATTACGTATGTTTAACGAGTTATCCATAATGATCAATCCCTTTATAAAAAATATCTATCGTAAGAAGGCAGAATAATATATTTTCAATAATATGTCAAGGGGATTTATTACATTTTTTATAAAATGAAAATTACTGACCTGAGCATAAGCAATTAATATTTTACTGAGGTGAGCATAAATAATACATATATGCTCTCGTGACGGGAGGAAAACTTTTATTACATGTATTACATGCTTATGCTCAGTACCGCTACAGGTAAAAGGGTATCCATAAAAAGCTTCTGCCTGGCAGGCTCTGGAGAAGAAAAATTAGTTTTTTCTATAGTATTAGAAATTAAATAAGGGCTAATTTATTGTCTGTAAA
>JAKPQU010000190.1 GCA_029555925.1 Bacillota bacterium | reverse complement strand
TGGCAGGCTCTGGAGAAGAAAAATTAGTTTTTTATATAGAATTAAAAATTAAATAAGGGCTAATTTATTGTCTGTAAAACAAATTAAATAAGGCAGATTATTTTTCTTCGTAAGAGCCTGTCAGGCAGAAGCTGATAAATGATTACTAATTTACCTGTAGCGGTAATTAGCAAGACTTTTTGCCATTTCTATTAAGTCCTGTCCTCTGTAAGGTTTTTGAATAAAACCTGCAATTTCTGTTTTGCCGAATCTACTCATAGCATGAGCTTCATTATAACCACTTGTAAGTATAACAGGCACTTCTTTTTTTATAACTTTGAGTTCTTTAAACACTTTATCTCCGCTCATAACAGGCATGGCTACATCAAGTATTATGAGAGAAATATCTTCACATCTGGCACGAAATATTTCCAGTCCTTCCAGACCATTGGAAGCGGTCAATACTGTGAACCCTGCTTTCCCGAGCAGTTTGCCTGCAACAGTGCATATATCCTCTGAATCATCAATTACAAGGACAGTTTTCCCTCCGGTATAAACTTCAGGTACACTTAATTCTTTTTCCTTTTCTTTCCCCTGCAAATATCTCAGGGCAGGGAAGAGCAATCTCATTGTTGTTCCTTCTCCCTTTCTGCTGAAAACCTTTATTGCTCCTTTGTGAACCCGGACAATGCCGTGCACTGCAGCAAGTCCAAGGCCTCTTCCCAGGAATTTTGTAGTAAAGAACGGATCAAATATTTTACTTTGAATCTCTTCCGGTATACCGCATCCCGTATCAGATACATCCATATAAAGGTAAGTTCCCGGCAACAGATGTTCTTCCGGGTAATTTTTACATAAATATGCTTCATCACATGATATTTTGCCTGTTTTTAAAGTAACTGTTCCGTTGTTGTTTTCTATTGCTTCAGAGGCATTCATTATCAGATTCATTATGACCTGTCTTATCTGTCCCGCATCTCCCTGAATGACGGGAAGATTTTCATCTATATCATATGTAATGTTACACCTGTTTGATGTACTTATTTCTATGAATTGATGCATTTCTTTAATCAATGACGACAGATCTATTTCTTCCATGGTGACCTTACCATGCCCTGTATATGAAAGCATCTGTTTTGTTATATCAGAACCACGGTGTGTGGCTTTCTGTATTTTCTGAAGATAATATCTTATTGACGAATCAGGAGGACTTTCCATGATACTTATTTCAGCATAACCAAGTATACTTGCGAGAATATTATTAAATCCGTGGGCAATACCGCCTGCCATTTTACCCAGGCTTTCATGTTTCTGAATGGATCTGATACGTTCTTCGATTTTTTTATTTTCTTCTTCTGACATCTTTTTCTCTGTAATATCAGTATGAGTTCCTATTATTCTTACAGGGGTATTTTTGTCATTTCTTTCCGCTACTTTACCTCTGCTTAAAATCCACTTCCATTCCCCTGCTTTTGTTTTCATTCTGTATTCTATTTCATAAAATTCTTTTTTATTCTCAAGTATATCATTGATAGAAGCTTCAAATTTTTCTATTTCTTGAGGGTGAATCAGACTTTTCCATATATCGTAAGAAGGTGGTATCTCATTCGGTTCATAACCGAGCATTGTATGATACATACGGCTGAAATAAATCATTCCTGTTTCTATATTCCAGTCCCACAGTCCTGTCCCGGAAAGAGCAATGTTGAGCCTCTCTTCGCTTTCTTTCAGAGCTTTTTCCATTCTATGTTTATAAAGAGCCATTTCTATATTAAATATTAATTCTTTTTCCTTGAAGGGTTTGAGTATATAACCATAAGAACCGGTCAGTTTTATCCTGTCCAGTAAAGAATTGCTTGAATAGGCCGTTAAATATATTACCGGTATATCGAAATCAGAGTATATTTTTTCTGCAGCAGTAATTCCGTCCATTTCACCTTTCAGCTTTATATCCATTAATATTAAATCAGGCTTTACGTCTTCTGTTTCTTTAAGGGCTTCTTCTCCGGAAATAACTATTCCCGGTACATTGTATTCATAGTCTTCAAGTGTTTGCTGAAGACTTTCTCCTACAATCAGATTGTCTTCTACGATAAGAATTCTACCTTTTTTCATAGGCTACTCCTTTGAATATATTTTTTGTAAGCTCTTGCAATGAAACATATAAGCCGCCTTTATACAGATCTTATAAGATTCTCATGCTCTCTGCTATTTGCCTGAAATTCAATTTTAAATGTTGTCCCTTCTGTTTTATCTATTTCCATGTTACCATCCATCTGTTTTACGGAAAGTTTAACTATATGCAGCCCCAGCGATTTAGTTTTAAATGGATCCATGTCACGTGGTAAACCTTTCCCGTTATCCCTGTAGACAAGTATATATTTTCTATCTTTACGGTAAAATTCTATCGAAATTTCCCCTTCATTTTTATCTGTAAAGGCATATTTAAAAGAATTGGTAAGAAGTTCATTCAGAATTAAACTGCACGATATTGCCATATCCAGTTCAAGTGCTATATCTTCTACCTTTATATTGAAGTCTATTTTTTTCGAATTACCACTGTATGATTGATATATATTATTTACAAGACTGTTTATCTGTTTTGAGAAATTGATACAGGAAAAATTTTCCGATTGATAGAGATGTTCGTGAATATTTGCCATCATAGAAATTCGGTTTTTTATGTCATTGCATATATCACGAATCTGGCTGTCTTTTATATTTACCGATTGCAGATATAAAAGACTGGAAATAAACTGGAGGTTATTTTTTACTCTGTGATGGATTTCTTTGAGGAGAATTTCTTTTTCTCTCAAAGAAGCTTCCAGTTTTTCTTCCATTTGTTTTCTTTCTGTAATATCTATACATGAACCAATATAACCTGCAAAGGCACCGTCGGAATCAAAATAGGGATTACCTGTTTCGAGAACCCATCTGTACTGATTGTCAAACCGTTTCAGGCGATATTCTATGGTTAAATCTTTTTTTTCATTAAAAGCTTTCTTGTAGGCTTCCATACAGGGGGTAATGTCTTCCTGATAAAGACCTTCCAGCCATCCGTCAAACTTTTCTTCATCCATAGTTCTTCCTCTGAAGTCAAGCCATCTTTTATTAAAATAGGTACACGATTTATCTGCCCCTGATAACCAGATCATGACAGGAGATGCATCAGCCATTAAGAGAAAATGTTTGCTTAAAATTTCCTGTTTCTTAAGTCTTGCTTTTACTGCGGCAATAAGTTCTTTTTCTGTAAAAGGTTTTGTTATATAATCATCTGCGCCGATGGACATACCATGACGTATATCGTTACTGTTGGCATGAACTGTCAGAAAAATGAATGGTATTATGGATAGAGTTTCATCCTGTCTTATTGTTCCCAAAATTTCATAACCGTCAATATCGGGTAAATCTACATCACAAAGAATCAAATCAGGCATATATTCTTTCGCATGTTCAATTCCCTTTAATCCTTCACCTGTGCCTTTTGCATCAAAACCATTGGATTGAAGTAATGCAATGATTAGCATCCTCATAGATTCCATATCTTCAATTACAAGGATTTTTTTCATAGAATTTTCTCCGAAATATAAGCCTGCTTTTTATATCTTCAAAACTACTGGCATGAATACCAGATTTTTATATTGTTTTACTCTTGCTAAATATCTGTCCTTAAAATAAATTCGTCGAAATATAATATTTTCCCTGCATGATTTATATACTAGTATAAATTTTTTATGAAAGCTAACTTTTTGTATGTACTCTTACTTGTTTAGTATTTTTTTTACCAGTTCTACTAAATCATGTCCTTTATAAGGTTTTTGAATAAATCCTGCGATATTTTCTCCTCCCATGGTTCTCATAGCGTGCTCTTTATTGTAACCACTTGTAAGTATAACAGGTATATCGTTTTTTATATGTTTTAATTCGTGAAAGGTTTTTTTACCGTCCATAACAGGCATTATTATATCGAGTATTACGAGAGATATATCTTCTATGCACTCGCGGAACACTTTGAGTCCTTCTTTGCCATCAGCAGCCGATATTACTTTAAAACCGACTCTTTGAAGAATGTTGTTTGCTATTGTACAGATATCTTCTGCATCATCAATTATGAGTATTGTTTTACTTTTAGGCCGGATCTCCGGTTTTATTGAGTCCTGTTCCTGTAAAGATGTCAGAACAGGGAAGAGTAACCTCATAGTTGTTCCTTCATCTTTTTTACTAAAGACCTTTACGGCCCCTTTATGAGTCCTGATAATCCCATGAACAGCTGCAAGACCAAGACCTCTTCCCGGAAATTTAGTGGTAAAGAATGGATCGAATATTTTATTTATAGTGTCTTCTGTCATGCCGCATCCTGTATCTGATATATCCAGATATATATAAAGTCCTTCTGAAAGATATTCTTCATGGTATTTATCACAGAGATAATCTCTGTTGCATATTATTTTACCCGTTTTTACAGTAATTATACCATTATTATCTTCCAGTGCTTCAGAAGCATTCATTATGAGATTCATTATGGCCTGCCTTACCTGAGCGTTATCTCCTTTGATATATGGCAGATTTTCTTCCAGAACATATTCAACTTTACATTTATTTGAAATTGTTATTTGTATAAATTGATACATTTCTCTGATTAATTTTGAAATCTCTATGGGCTCGAGTATGAATTTCCCATGACCTGTATAGGAAAGCATTTGTTTTGTTATTTCCGAACCACGGTAGACTGATTTTTCTATCTGCCTGATATAGGTTGTCACCTTTGAATCGGAAGGAAGATCCATAAGGGTTATTTCCGTATATCCCAGGATACTTGCAAGTATATTGTTGAACCCGTGGGCAATACCTCCTGCCATTTTCCCGAGGCTTTCATGCTTTTGAACAAATCTCAGACGTTCTTCTATTTTTTTTCTTTCTTCTTCTCCCTTTTTTCTTTCTGTAATATCCATTATTGTTCCCACTATTTTATTTACAGTTTCTTTATCATTTATAACAGGATAACCGATAGACTGAACGTATTTTAAAGAACCGTCGGGAAGTATTATTCTGTATTCAATATCGAAAGGCTTTTTTTCTCTTATTGTCTTATCTATTGTCTCTGTTGCGATAATTCTGTCTTCACTGTGGATCATATTTATATATTCGCTCAGAGAAGGTTCTTCCCGGAGAGGCTCCAGGCCTGTAATTTGAAAAGTCTCTTCAGACCATAGAAGTGTTCCCTCTGACAGGTCAGCTTCGTAACTGCCAATCTTGGTAATTTTTTGAGTCTGTGCCAGGCGAGCTTCACTTTTCCTGAGTTTTTCTTCCGATTCTTTTCTTTTTAAAATATTTACGAATATCTCTGCTACCAGTTTTAAGAGTCTTATATCTTCTTCTTTCCATATTTTCTCTTTTCTGATAGAATTTAATGTGAGAAAACCCTTCAGGTTATTATATATTAACATGGGGATACTCAGCAGGGATTTTATACCGGCACCTGTCCAGAATTCTTTTTCCTTTCCTGCTTCTCCGGGAAGATCTGAAATTCTGGGTATATGAATGATGTCAAACAAACTTATTTTTTTTCTGAACCATTGAAACGGTTCAAGATTTATTCCTTCCATCATCCTTTCTGTTTTATTTACATCGGGGGCATTCCATTCATAGAGATATTCAACTGTCATTCCGTCATCGGAAGAGACAAATATTGCACACCTGTCCACCCCTGAAAATTCTCCGATGATTTTCAGTGTCTTATTTATTTCCCTGTCTATATCGTCACAGGATATATTAATAAAATTGGTAGATATGGATGTAACAAGATCTTCTATGGCAAGGCGGTTATGGAGAGCATATTCCATATTTCTTCTTTCTACGGCATGAGTGAATGTTTCTCCCATAAGTTTCATCAGTCTTATATCTTCCTCTTTCCACTCTTTTTCCGAAGAGAAATTTTCAAAACCGATAAATCCTGTGAATATGTTATGGGTTATGATGGGGATTGATATGAGGGAGTAGATTCCCGGGTTTTTCAGATATTCTGCTTCTTCCGACATGTTCGGAATATACACAACTTCACCGGATTTTAATTTGCTTACTATCCCGGTAAAAGTTTCCATAGACGGATTGATGGTATGTCCTGCCTCCTGGCCTTCAATATGCCATTCATAGACTTCTGTATTATCAGCATCTGAAACAATATACATACAGGCTCTGGCTGCACCCATGAATGTTCCGAGAATTTTTAATGATTTGTTTATTTCCTCATCGATATCACATGTTGAAATATTTATAAAACCCGTTGCAAGAGATGTTATTAATTTTTCTATGGCAAGTCTGTATTCCAGAGCTTTTTCATATTTTTTTCTTTCTGTTATATCTCTTGTAGTAATAATTCCACCGATAAATTTACCGTCTTTGTCGTAGACGGGATTTCCCATACTTTCTACCCATATATAATGTCCGTCGGAATGAAGCCTTCTGTACTCGACTTTTACCGGTTTCTGTTCTTTTATGCCTTTATTGAATTCATATTTTAATCTTTCCAGATCGTCAGGGTGCGTAAATTCGAAGACTGATTTTCCTTTCAGAAAATCTGCTTCATAACCTATAATGGTTTTATGAGAAGGACTTACATAAGTCCTTATACCATTACCGTCAATCTCGCTTATCATATCCAGCATATTATGAGTCAACCTGGAGAGTATCCCTTCACAGCCTTTCTGTGTTTCTTCAGATTCTTGTTTTTTTGTAAATTTTGCAGGATTTTCTTTCACATGTTTTCTCCGTAAAATAAATATAAAAAGTGAAATTTGCAATTCGCCGGAAATTCTATTTATCCTGCCGGAAGTTTGCCTGCAGAATATTTTTATGTTATAATTTAAAAATCGTAACGCGTGACGCGTAGAAAAACGTTACTGATTACATATTTTACGTTATGAAATAGCTCTATTAATATTTATGATCACAATGGTAGCTATTTCTATGTTCTCTTCAGTAATAAATAATCTGGACTTATGAAATTCAAAGATATTCAGTTACAGACATAAATGAAGAATTATAATACTGTCACGTATCATGATAAATCATCAGGAGGCATTTATAAGTGAAACATATGTTTATCATTTTAACTTTAATTTTGCTTTTCTTTACTTTTTTTAAAGTTACCGGAGTTTACGCAAAAGATTTTACGAAAGAAACCATTTATTTTATTTTGATAGACAGGTTTGTTGACGGCGACCATACCAATAACCCTTCAGGAAAAATCTTTTCCCGTGATAAATCGGAGTGGAAACTTTACTGGGGAGGCGATCTGCAGGGTATTATAGATAGACTGCCATATATAAAAAGCCTTGGTGTTACAGCTATATGGATTACTCCTGTTGTTGAAAATACCGAAGACCTGTATATATACGGTAAGGAAAAGATAAGTGCCTATCATGGCTACTGGGGAAAAGATTTTAAGAGAATAAATCCTTATTTCGGCTCAATGGAGACTTTTGATACGCTGGTAAAGACCGCTCATGACATGGGTATAAAGATAATACTTGATTTCGTTCTGAACCATACAAGTCCGTACGGTCAGGGATGTGACGGTGCGGTTTATGATAACGGAGTCCTTAAAGCAACTTACAGTAAAGACCCTGATAACTGGTTTCATCACAGTGGTTCTATAGATTTCACGATTTTGAGTGAATCGGAGTGGGAAGATAAGAGCCTTTTTGATCTTACTGATTTCAATCATGATAACCCCCAGGTAGATACTTATCTTAAAGAAGCTGCTCTTATGTGGCTGTCTCACGGCATAGACGGTTTTCGTATTGACACAGCCCGTCATATACCATGTAAATATATGAAATCTTTTGCAGATGAGATATACTCAAAAAAAGATGTCTTTATTTTCGGAGAATGGTCCTTCGGAAATTTCAGGAATGAAGCTGACAGGGAATTTGCCCTCAAAGGAATTGTAAAATTTGACAGAGAAAGTGACATATCTGTCATAGATTTTAACCTTCAGGAAGCCATCACATCTGCTATCGCCAGAAACAGGAGTTTCACTTTAATACCTGAAGCACTCAAGCTTGATGATAACTTGAAAGATCCCTATTCTATGGTTACATGTGTCGATAACCATGATATGCCCAGGTTCATTTCTACTGCCATAGCAAACGGAGCCACTGAAAATGAAGGAAAGAAAAAATTTGAAATGGCCATATATCTTATCATGACATCAAGAGGCATACCATGTATATATTACGGAAGTGAACAGTTCCTCCATAATGATACTCCTTCTACATGGGGTGTCGGAGGAGAACCTTATAACAGACAGATGATGAATGATTTTTCAACTGACGGGACATTTTTTAAAAATATAAATAAACTGGCGGCATTAAGGCAAAATAATCCCGCTATATCGAGAGGGATACAGAAAATACGTTTTGTAAGTGATGATCTGTATGTTTATGAGAGGGAACTGAACGGAAATGTTGTACTCGTAGCCATGAACAAAGGCAAAAGAGGAAATGTAAATATTTCGACGTCTCTTCCAGATGGTTCCTACAATATATCTTCACAGGTATATAAAAAGATTCTGGGCAGGGATATAAAGGTTAAAGACGGAAAAGTTATGCTTAAATTAAATCAATATGAAGTGGGAGTGTGGGGGTTTGTAAAAAGTGAAGAGTGAAAAGTGAAAAAGTGAAAAGTGAAAAGTGAAAAGTGAAAAAGTGAAAAGTGAAAAGTGAAAAAATGAGAAGTGAAAAGTGGAAAGTGAAAAAATGAGAAGTGAAAAGTGGAAAGTGAAAAGTGGAAAGTGAAAAGTGAAGGGTGAAAGGGATACTTACGCGTCACGCGTTACGCGTTACGCGTCACGAGAGCAGATATGTATTATTTATGCTCACCTCAGTAAACTATAAACCTTAAACGTTCAACTCTCAACTTATTTAACGCATCACGAATCACGCACCTGACTGATAAAAAAAGGAGAGAATGTAAAACAATGATAGACGTAAAATTAATCTGTGAAAAAACTGAATTTGTAAAAGAGGAACTTGTTAAATTAAATGCCACTGCACCTGTAGATGATATAGTTTCACTGAATGCAAAGAGACGGGAATTTACCTATGAGGTGGAACGTCTTAAAGAGAAGAGAAACAGTACGTCCAAACAGATTGGAAAGATGAAGGATAAAGAGGAAAGAGAAAAGCTCATCGTAGAAATGCGGGAAGTGGGAGATAAAATCAAGGAACTGGATGAAGAGGTAAAAAGAGTCGAAGAAGAACTTTCTCAGAAATTACTTCTTATCCCCAACCTGCCTCATGAGTCTGTGCCTCTCGGAAAAGATGAAGCAGAAAATATAATTGTCAGAATTGAAGGAGAAAAAAAGACTTTTGATTTTACCCCCCTTCCTCACTGGGAAATAGGTGAAAAACTCGGTATAATAGATTTTGAACGGGGTGTAAAACTTTCAGGTACAAGGTTTTATGTACTTAAAAAAGCCGGTTCTAAATTACAGAGAGCTTTGATTAACTGGATGCTCGATGTTCATACGGAATATCATGGCTATACGGAAATATATCCACCTTACATGGTAAAAGGCGAATGCCTTGTCGGTACGGGAAATCTCCCCAAATTCGGTGAAAACCTTTACAGAGACGCAGAAGAGGATCTCTGGTTTATTCCAACAGCCGAAGTTCCTGTAACAAACCTTCACAGAGAAGAAATTTTAGAAGGAGACATACTTCCCATTAATTATGTAGCCTATACGGCATGTTTTCGTAGAGAAAAAATGTCTGCCGGTAAGGATACGAGAGGTATTAAGAGAGGTCATCAGTTCGACAAGGTAGAGCTTGTAAAGGTTGTACCGAGGGAGAAATCTATGGAAGAACTTGATAAACTTGTAGGTGACGCAGAGGATATATTGAAAAGACTCGGTCTTACATACAGAGTCGTAAAAATGTGTACAGGTGATCTGAGTTTTACTGCTATGATTAAATATGATCTGGAAGTCTGGTCTCCCGGATGTAATGAATGGCTTGAAGTTTCAAGCTGCAGTAATTTCGGCGAATTTCAGGCAAGAAGAGCCAATATAAGATACAGGCCCGAACCGAAAAGTAAGCCTGTGTTTGCCCATACCCTGAACGGTTCTGCCCTTGCATTGCCCAGGACTGTAATCGCTATACTGGAAAATTATCAGCAGTCTGACGGCACCGTTCTGGTTCCGGATGTGCTTAAACCTTATATGAGGGGAATGGAAAAACTGGAAGCATAAATTTTGTAATCCGGTGAGCGGCGGGGTCGTGAGTAAAAACTATACTCACGACTCACGACTCACGACTCACGATTTTAATGGATAATATAAATACAAAACTCGATATTGCTTTTAAATTAAAAGAAATAGGTGATTTCAGAGGTGCCGAAGAAGAACTTCTTGAAGGTTTAAACAGAGCACCTGATAATAATCTTTTGCTTACAAGCCTTGCAGACCTCTACTGCCGGCAGGACAGGCTCGATGAAGCTTCGTCTATGGCAGATGAAGTGCTGTCGAGAGAAATTAATAATCAGAGAGCACTTATAATAAAGGGAGACGTGTCTCTTAAAAAAAGAAAATATAAAGATGCCGTTGAGTATTTCAGAACAGCCATGTCTGCCGGAGAAAATCCTTATGTTTCCAAGAGACTGATACAATCTCTTATGAAGAATAACGAGTTTTCCGAAGCACTCAATATCTGTCAGCAGTCACTTTCAAAAAGACCGGGTGATGTGAAAATCCTTACCTTTCTTGCAAGATGCTACAAGCATTTGAAATTCTATAAGGAAGCAACGGACATTTATGAAGGACTTGTAAAAAAATGTCGTGACGATAAATTTCTTTACAGGGAATATATTGAAGTAAAATCTGCTGATAAACCTCCTGAAGAACTTGTTAAAGAACTGGATTCCATCCTGAAAGTGTCATCTGTTTCGGGAAATGTTCATTTAAGACTTTTTCTTGCCGGTAAACTTAAAGAGTTGGGACGATTTGACGAAGCAGTAAAGCATTACAGGCTTGCCCTGGAACAGATGACGGGAGATATTTATATTTTAAAACAGCTCGGTTTCTGTTATATGAAAATGAGACATTTTGATGATGCCATATCGGTACTCAGTAAAGTGTTTCTTCATGATCCGGGAGATTATTACGTGAAAACCTCATTGATTTCCGCCTGTAAAAAAACAGGAGAAATAGAGGCCCTTATAAAATTAATAGAAGAAGCCATAAAAAAACATCCTTCCGAGAAGAAACTCTGGGGACTTAAAAGGAAGATTGTAAAATTAATGTAATTTTCTTTTACTCTTCTTCCAAAAATTTAAAAAGTTTTGCTGTAGGAAATAATTCCACTCCGGTATTTTCAAAATCTCTGTCATTTGTCCATACAGGAGCCTTAAGTTTTAGAGCCAGTGCCAGGAGTTCTACATCTTTAGGATCTCTTTTCCCAATTCTTTCTTTTGCCTCTTTGATTTGATCTGCATAAAAATCTTTCGAATAAACTTTAAGCGGTAAAAGAGCCAGATCAAAAAATACAATTTCTTCTACAAGTCCTGCTTTATTTGCCAGTCTGGGGATATACTTTTTAATTTTTTGTAAAGTAAATTCTGTAGTGGCAAATACTCTTATATCCTTTTTCCAGAAGATCTTAATTAAACTACCTTTTATTAAACCTGATAGGATAGGATTTGCATCAACTACGATCATCTCTAAAGGTTTCAAAATCTTCAAGTATGTTCTCCTCACTTAAACCTTTTTGTTCAAGACTCTTTTTTACTAAATCAGCAATGGATAATTGCAGGTTCATTCGTAAATCTAAAGGAATTGAATCTCCTTCAAGAGGAAAATAAAGTCCTGCAGCTTTTCCCCGTCTTGTAACGAGAACCGGTTCCGGGCTTTTTAATATAGTAGTGGCTTTATCACGAAATTCTTTTATAGTTGTTATTTTCATAGTGACCACCTCAATGACCATTATACTATAAATAGATAAATTTTTCAACAAGTTTATTTGTAAGCGTTCAGTTATTATAGAAAAAATTAATAAAGTAATAGAATATTCTATCAGAATGGTAGAAAAGATAAATATGTATATAAAACTGATGATATAACAGATTGACCTGAATTAGATTGCTGCGGTGGCCAAACAACATTAAAGGTTAAATAACTAAGCCCCCATCTTGTTATAAAATTCCATTCAGAATCAAATTTATGATATTAACATAACTTATATATATAACCTTTATTAATTTCCCTGCAGGTTACATTGATTAAAAATCAGTGATTGTTATCAAAAGCATAAACCCCTTATATTGCAAGGTTTTTAACAGGAGTTACGCCTTTTGTCATTGCGAGGAGTGAAGCGACGAAGCAATCCCAATGGTTTTCTGTTGTTATGACGGGATTGCTTCGCTTCGCTCGCAATGACTGGTTTTCTTCTGTTTTTTGCGTAACTCTGTTTTAATTTTCAGTAAAGTCATTTTACTGACCTTTGTAGATAGATTCATTTATAAAAAATTATTCCTTTTTCAGGTCTTTTAAATATAAAAAAATAACAAAAAGCCTTCACTATGATATAATATAAAAAAATTATTTATCAGGAAAAGGAATTTATCATGACTTCAGTATCAGATCTTATTTCCGTGCCGCCGGTAAAAACAGTTATAAAATTTTCCGATCTCCTGGATGAAGAACTGAAAAAACTGCTTTATGAAAGTTTTATACTTACAGGTGAAGTAACGGAAAATCTCACGGTAATATTAAGGGAAATTTCAAGGAAAAAAGGACAGGGCTTTTTCCTGCAGGGCAGTTACGGTACAGGTAAATCCCATTTCCTTGGCATATTAAGCCTTCTTCTCTCGGAACCATTATCTCACGGTCTTCTCCGGTTTTCAGGCGAATTATCGGAACTCTCGGGAAAAATCACGGGCGAAAATTTTTTTGTTTTAAATTTATCTCTCCTGGAACACAGCAGCAGCGAAAGCCTTGAAGATATTATTTCTTTCTCGCTGGACGATCACATCAAAAAACTGACAGGTAAAAGTATTCTCTCCGATATGAAGAGATTTAAAGATGATATAGTAAGTCTTTTAACTGCCCGTTACAGAACAGACCTTGATATCTTCCTCTCAGAAAAAGGATTCTCTGAGGCAGATGTCAGCTCTGATGAACTCGATCTGTCTTTACTGGAAGAACTCATAGGAAAACTCGATCTGCCCTATAGATTTAAATATTCACGAAAAGATTTCTTTACCGATTTTATGAAGATACTTTCTTCCTCCGGCTATACGGGTGCGGTATTCCTTATTGATGAACTTTCGGAATTTCTCCGCTCCAAACCTACAGGGAGAAAATTTAATGAAGATATAAGGTTTTTACAGTTTCTCGGGGAAATTTCCTCTTCTCTTCCTCTCTGGATAACCGGGAGCCTTCAGGAAAGAATAGAAGAAACGGGGGAGATTTCTCCCTATATATTCAACAAGATAAAGGACAGATATCCTGTCAGACTCTTTCTCACGGGAAAACATATAGAAGAATTGATAAAGGGAAGACTCATTATAAAACGTGACGGTGCCATAGACAGATTAAAACAGTTATATAAAAAATTTAAAGGAGCTTTCTCGTCATGGTCTGTGACGGAAGAACGATTCGTTTCTCTTTATCCTGTTCATCCTGAAACGGTTTTCTTACTGGATAATTTGAAATTTCTTTTTTCCCAGCAGAGAGGTGTTGTAGATTTTATCCATTATGAGATAAAAGGCGATGATACGAGGAATATAGAAGGTATACTTCAATGGGCGGACGATACGCTCCTTACGCCTGACCTTATATTTGATCATTTCAGGGTAAGGATAAAAGAAACAGTCGGACTTAATCCGTATCATGACATAGTTTATAAATATTACGAACATGAAATAGAAAAACTCTTTCCTTCTGATGAAGAAAGAGTTCTGGCTTTCAGACTGATAAAAATTCTGATTATATCCGCAATTCTTCCCATAAAAAAACATTATTCCGTAAAGAACCTTGCAGAAATTATTCTCTACAGGGTTACCGATATAGAATCAGGGATAAATTATCAGTATATAAGCGATATCCTGGAAAAACTCTGCAGAGACGGTGCTTACATAGGTGTAATAAAACACAGGGAACCCTTTGAATATGCTTATTTTATAGATATGGAGGCAGATATAAATCTTATTATAAAGAGAAAGACGGAATATATAGAAAACAGTCTGTTCCCGGAAGACAGCAGGATATATGAACACCTTTTCCCGTGGTTTACCGATCCTCTCTTTCCTCTTGCCCACTTTCGTCTCCATTCCCTTACAAGGAGAACCGTTACCTGGCAGAATACATCCCGTGAAGCGGGGCTTGTCATAACCTCTCTTATCCGTTTTACCGATGAAAAGCTTGCCCTTCTCTCGGAGCAGATGGCAAAAAGCGAAATGGATTTTGTCCTTTTTATGGCCACTCCCTCTGAAATAGATAAACAGATTAAATATTTAGAGAACACAATCGTTCCTCTTATAGAATACAAAAAATCATTCGTCTTCTGGCTTCCTGAAAAAATCATAGATGAAAGACCTTTCAGAGAAGCTTTTTCCCATCTGATGTTATGGGAAGAATATAAAGAAGACAGCTCCTCTGCAGGTAAAAGGGCGGCGGAATTACTGTCGTCTCTTCTGGATAAAGAAAGAAAAAAAGTTTTTTCATTGCTCACGGAGAGCTATAAATCGGGCAGATTTGTCTTTTTCCCGTCTGACATAAAATATTCCGTAATAAACGAGCTTTTCTCTTTTGAACATATACTGGAACAGGTTTCCTCTTCCGTCCTGGAATATGTTTATCCGAAACATATAGATATATCACCTTTTATGCCTGCCCTGACAAGGAATAAAATAAAAGATCTCATAGACAGGTTTTTAAGGCCCGGAAGGATGATTATAGACAGAAATCCTGATTACGGCCTTCGGATGATCATAGAGGGATTTCTTCAGCCTATGAAGCTTGTAAGGAAGATTCCCGGAGGTTTCGAACTGTCTGTTTCTCCCAGGAAAAGTGAGATTACGTCTCTCTTTTTATCTCTCATGTTTGAAGAAAAAAATCTTCTCGAAGATATATACTGGCAGATGAGAAAAGGCCTTTTCGGCATATCTTCCTTGCAGTTCGAACTTCTTGTCTATTCCCTTATATTTTCAGGTTTAATCACACCGGTAAATGAAGACAGAAAGATAGGATTAAACCAGCTGAACGGAAGCAATTTTGAAAAAATTACCCATATATTACCGGGAGAACTTATCCCTTCTTCTCTTCAGGAAAGAATTCGTTCCCTGCCCTTTCTGCCTCAGAAATATCAGAAAGAAGATTTTACCTACGGAAATCAGCAGGAAATATGGGCCATATTATGTCAGAAAAAAAGAGAAATGGAAGAAGAACTGGATAAACTGGCCGGGGAAATCAATAAAATCTGTAACTATCAGGGATTGAAAGATTTCGACTGGACTGTTATAAGAAAAGACATGGAAACGGTAAAAGCCATTCTGGAGGAAATTAAAATCTCTTATTCTTCCCTGGAAGGCCTTGAACGATTATCCCTGTTTCTTCAGGAAAACCCTTATTTCATCAAAACCTTTGAAAAATTTGAACATATAAAGAATTTCTTCTTTAAATATGTCGATAAATATCTTTTTATTTACCATTATATAAATTATCCCGGTTTCTCCGTTCCTGAAGAGAAAAATTATTTACTTATTATAGAAGAGAAAAAGCAGGTAAGTGAAATTCTCTCCGATACAAACAGGGTATTTACCGCAGATTATATGAAGGAACTGGAAGAGAATTTTGAAAAATTTGTCACCATGTATCAATCTGTCTATCAGCAGGAGCATATGACGGTTCTCTCAGATGAAAGGTTCCTTGTTTTCGATAAAATTAAAGATACCGAAGGATACAGGTTTCTCAAACATTTTTCGAAGATTTCTTTCCTGTCAGTAAAGGATGACAGGGTAAAAGTAGACAGATATATTGCCAGGATAATGGAACAAAAATGCCGTTATTTCGAACCGGGACTGCTCAGAAGAAAGCCTCTCTGTACATGCGGATTTCTACCCGGTAAAGACCTGTCTCTTCCTTCTCTGCAGGAAGTGGAAGGCATAATAGAGAGAGGAATAAAAGAATACCTTGCTGCTCTTCGTGATGAGAGATACAGAGAGAATCTGTCTTATGTCATAAAAGGTCTTCAGGAGATTGGAGAAAATAAAACAGCTTCTTCTCTGAGGCAATTGCTTCAGATAGATGCAGATGATATAACATTGCTCTCACAACTGAGAGAATGTGTGACTCCTCCCGTTATAGATGCCGTTAATGAGGCGCTCAGTGGCAGGTTTATTATTGTTACCAGGAATATTGACGAACTCTGTGATAATATCCTGGACAGAAGTTTTCCAAGAGATAAACTTCTGGACATATTTCAGGAATGGGTGACAGAAGGGGAAGCTCTGGACAGCAGAGTCTATGTAAAGGTAATATCAAAGACTTCATCTTATAGAGAACTGCCTCTGAAACTGGAGATACATGAAAGATATCCCGAACTGTCTACTCTTTATCAGAAACTCGGGGAAGAAAAGTTCAATTTTCTTTTGTGGGTTTTGCTCTGGATGTCGTTTCATTCCATTGATTATAAGGAAAAAATTTCTCACCTCACAGGAATTTCACTTTATGATATTGAGAAAGATTATGATACTCTCATTGAATTCGGTAAATATATTTTTTTCGAGAAGAAGGATCTTGCAGGAACCCTCATAAAAGACGGAGAGGGAATAATATTTCAGGAAAAACTTGAAGTGACCTTCTGGAATGTCATTACCGATAATTCTCCGGAAGATAAGCTCTCTGTGACTTTAAACATAATAAAAAGAGAGGAAATTTTTTCGTTTATCAGAGAAAAGGCCTATTATTTACTGTTTAAATTATTGCATGATAAGCCGTCTCTTGTGAACAGACAGGAACTTCTCGATTTTTATAATAATACTGATATGAATAAAGGCGATAAAGAAAGAGCTTTCAAGTTGTTTTTTTCCATCAACAGATCAATCGATGCCCTGGATAAGTATCACTGTGATAAACTGAATAATTATTTACAGTGGGAAAAGGTTTTCTCTTTATATCTTTCTTTTCTTCATTACTGGCTTGGTTCTTTTAATAAGTCCGTAAAAGTTTACTCTGCAGTGGAAGATATATTTTTACATCAGTTAAAAGACAGACTCGATGGCATTTTTAAATTATATAATGATGAATTTATTAAATTTTATTCTGCGAGTTATGTTAAATGGAAAAAGGGAGAAAAGCCGAGACCGTATTTCATACAGGATATTATTTCTGATATTCTTCCTGTTTACAGTAATTCTCTCAGGGCCGAACATATAGAATATTTACTTTTAGACGGTTTGCGATGGGATTTATGGGGTTATATCAAGAAAAAGAGATTTCCTTCTTTTTCACAGTGTCGTATTGTGAGAGAAATTCCTCTGTGGGCTCATGCACCTACTGTCACATCTGTTCAGATGGAGGCACTCCATCTGGCTGACTGGCCTTCTAAAGCCACTCTGGATGTATTTTCTTTTGATGAATTACCTTTTGAAGAAGAAATTAATTTACAGGAAGAAAGGAAACAGACAGCCGGTCTTGAACATTTTATTAAATATAATCTGATAGATAATAAAATACATAATTCCTGTGAAGACCTTCATGTTTTATATCAGGAAATAGATCTTCAACTGGGTGTATACCTTGAAGCTTATATGAAATCTTTACCTCAGAAGACTATGGTCATTTTATTTTCCGATCATGGTTTTCGTGAAATAAATAAAGTTCCTTACGGGAAAAATAGATATGTTCATGGCTCTATTTCTCTTGAAGAAGTTATAGTGCCTCTTGTAGTTATATTTAAATCGTGAGGTGGTGAACAGTGAACAGTGAACAGTGACCGGTGACCATGATTAGTATATGATACTATCCTGATAGCTGATAGCTGATAGCTGATAGCTGATTATGAATAAATGTGCCGATGGAATTTATATGATAGGCCGTTACGGCAACCCTCTGTGTGCCACATGGCTACTGGAGGCAAACGGTGAGTGTGTTCTTATGGAAATGCCTCCTTTTATCAGGAGACAGAACCGTCCTATTGAATATATTAAAGAATTCATAAAAGAAGAGGGATTAAAAGGGCCGAAATATATTCTCTGCTCCCATTCCCATCTTGATCATACCTATTCTATATTCCACTATAAAAAAGCTTTCCCGAAAGCAAAACTTCTGGGACATACGTCTTTTTTTAATGATTATTTTATTAAGAGTTTTTTTTATATTTACTGGACCAAAAATAAACGAATATACGGTGAGAAAATAGCAAATAATACGGGATTATTCGATGAGGTTTTTTCTACTGATTTCTATCAGATTGATATAGGAGGAGAACCGCTATATTTAATATATGCGCCGAAACATTCCTATGAGGATCTCATGATAGTATTTAAAGGAACTATGATAACAGGTGACTGGACCATAGGCCCCTATCCCGATTGTAATGATATTGTGGCGCCTGAAGATAAAGTAGCGTCTATTGATAAATTAGTTTATATTATGGATAATCTGGATTATAAGATTCACAGACTTTTTAGTGTACATGGAGATAATTTTATGTATGATGTGAATTTTGAAGCTGTTATGAAAGAAACAAGGGATTTTTGCTTTGCAGAATGTGATAGTGTTTAAAAATGACAGGTAATTTTATAGAAATTACATAAAATAGAAAAAGAAATTTACTACAGAATATTTAGAGTGAAAAGTGAAAAGTGAAAAAAATGGGATTTTAGTTAATAATAAATCTTTACCCTATTACATATTGTTTTTAAGGAACTTTTTTGTTATAATAACTTATTAATTATTATGCAAGTTGTACTTATATATAAAAAGCAGTGTTAGGAATTCGTTATGTCAGAAAGCTCTGGAAGTTCAAAGATACTCCCGAATATAAAGAGTGATCGTTTTGCCCTACTTTATCAGGTAGGGCAGGTAATTAATTCTACTCTGGATATTAACGAAGTGTTAAACCGTGTTATGGACATGGTTCTGGATGTTATGAAAGCAGAGAGAGGATATATTGTACTGATTGATAAAGATACGGGAGATTTTGTTTTTAAGACTGCAAGACGTATGGACAGGCAGGAGGTTGTGGAAGACGATCTTTCTCTGAGTAGAAGTATTGTAAGGAAAGTTGCAGAAACAGGTGAAAGTGTTTTAAGCACAAATGCCCTTCAGGATCCAAGGTTTAAAAAAAGTTCCAGCATACTTCTCCATGAAATAAGATCAATACTGTGTGTACCTGTTAAATTAAAACAGAAAATCCTCGGTGTTATTTATATAGATAACAGGGTTAACAGCGGTGTCTTTAATAAATCTGATCTTGAGTTGCTTACAGCCCTTTCCAATCAATCTGCTGTTGCAATAGAAAATGCACAGCTTTATGAGAATTTACAGCGTACCCTTGTAGAACTTCAGGAATCTCACAGACAGCTACAGGATGCCAATGCACTTAAAGATGAGTTTCTTGCCAATATAAGTCATGAATTACGAACTCCTCTGACTTCCATACTTGGTTTTTCCGAAACTATAGTCAGCGGAAGACTGGGTGAGGTAAATGATAAATATCAGAGATGTAGCAGATATATTCTTGAAAACGGAAAACATATGCTCAGACTGGTAGATGATCTTCTGGATATTTCTCTTGTTCAGACCAACAGAATAGTATTAAACCGTGAGGAAGTCATGTTGACAGAAGTTATAGAAGAGTGTCTGGAAAGCCTTTCAAATGAGAAGGAAAGGAAAAAGATAACCATTACAGCCGATATTCCTCCCGATATAAATCCTGCTTATGCAGACCCGCAACGTTTGAGGAGAATTATCAGAAATTTAGTTGATAATGCCATAAAATTCAATGTTTATGACGGACGGGTTGAACTGATGGTAGAAGAAAAAGAAAGGTACTTTGAAATATCTGTGGCAGATTCCGGTATAGGTATTTCGGAAGAAAATTTCGATATAATATTTGAAAAATTCAGACAGATAGACGGGAGTACAACAAGAGAATATGGCGGTACAGGTCTCGGCCTTGCACTCGTAAAAGAGCTTGTTACCCTTCACGGAGGACAGGTCTGGGTTCAGAGCCGCGTCAATGAAGGCACTATTTTCACATTTACTTTACCTAAAAAAGAAGTTATAGATTTACCGGAAGAATAATAGAAATAACGAGAGTGTAAAATTTTTCGTGTAAATTATCATAAAATAAGCCGGAAGTTTACACAGAATGTATCAGTCAGAAAAGTGATTATGAAATTATCAGAAACAGTAGATACCACTGCAAAATCTCTTACTTACTTTACCTTTAAACATCTTTCCTGTTACCCTCATGTGAAATGCGCCGTTTTTTCAAGAGCCGGCGGTTACAGTTCCTATCCCTACCATTCACTCAATCTCGGAATCCATGTAAATGATGATTCTGATTCAGTCATTGCTAACAGAGAAAAAGCTTCGGAAAAACTCGGATTTACCATCAATAATCTTATAGCTATGGAACAGGTTCACAGTGATAATCTGGAAGTGGTTACCGGAGCAGACAGAGGAAGAGGTGCATTTAGCTGGGAGGATGGCATAGAAAAAACAGATGGTCTCATATGTAATGATAAAAACCTGTTACTTATGGCTGTTGTAGCAGATTGCGCCGTAGCAGTTTTTTACGATCCTGTGAAAGAAGTTATAGGAATTTCTCACTGCGGATGGCGTGGAACTGTGAAAAAATTAGCAGTAAAAACAATCGGAGAAATGGAAAAAAATTTTGACTGCCATGCTTCTGATATAATCGTCGGTATAAGCCCCTGTATAGACTCATGCTGTTATGAGGTAGGTCACGATGTTTTTATGGAGTTTTGCAATAATTTCAGCTCTTCTGGAAAAACATTTTTTTATCAGAAAAATGGTTCATTACATCTGGATATGAAGAAAGCCATAAAATTTCAGCTCATAGAAGCAGGTATAAAGGAAGAACATTTAGAGATTTCCCCTCTCTGCACATCTTGTAGAAACGATCTGTTTTTTTCCCACAGAGCCGAAAAAGGCAAAACAGGCAGGTTCGGCGTAGTAATCGGTATGATTTCTCAATAACGTTGCCCATCTAATCTTCACTCCATGAAATTTGTCTAAATGTTAACAAATTTTTAACAGACTTTCTGAGAAACTTATTGTATTATAATTGTAATAGAATTTATTTCAATGTCAGAAGGAGGAATAGTAAATGAAAATTAATAGCAATACCAACATTCAGGCCTATACACCACAGGTGAGCCAGCAGAAACCGAAAGAAGAAGGTGCAGCCCTTCCACAGGACGGAGTAACTTTAGGCTCTTCTGCAAGTGAAACAGCCGCTCCAAAAAAATGGACATTTATGCATTATGCAGCAGCCGACAATAATCTGGCTCCTTATATAGAAGCAGATGTAAATGAAATGGAAAGAATCGGTTCCGATGCAAATACAAATATTGTTGCTCTTCTCGATCTTAACAGAGGCAGAGGCGCCAAAACCTATTTGATCGAGCAGGATAATGATATGAAGAAGTTGAATTCCCCTGTTCTTGCAGACCATGGTATAGTCAATACATCTGACCCGAAATTCCTGGCAAAATTCATAATCGATACAGTGAAGAAATTCCCTGCAGAACATTATATGCTTGATATTGGCGATCACGGCGGCGGATGGTCAGGAGCTGTGTCTGATGACTCTGCAGGCGGGTGGATGAGCACTCCTCAAATCGCCCAGGCTCTTGATATTGCGCAGAAAGAAACAGGAGTAAAAATGGATATAGTTGCCTTTGACTGTTGCCTTATGGCTACAGGCGAAGTTGCAGATCAGATTAAGGATTATGCAAACTTTATGGTAGCTTCACAGGAAAGTGAAGGTGGAGCAGGATGGACATACAATGATGTATTGAGAGATAAAGACGGAAATGTAGTGGCTCCACAGAGACATAGCTATAAGAGTTTATTGATGTCTCCCGAAGTACTCGGTGATGTTCAGAGAAGTTTAAATAACAGAATAGATCTGGAACCGAGAGAATTTGCCATGAAACAGGTAGATTCTGCAGGAGCACACCAGAACGATCTTCCCACTATGTCAGCTTTCGATCTATCCAAAATGGGAGAGTTCAATAAGGCAGCAGCCGGTCTTGCCGATGCAATACTTGCCACATCCACTCCGGGAGCAACACTGAAAGGTCTTGCAGGAAAGACCCAGAGCTTCAGCTCCGGTAAAGATGCTTTCCATTTTGCACAGCTTATAGTAAAGGATCCGACGATAAATGATCCCAATCTTAAAGCAGCAGCCCAGAATCTTATGGATGCCGTAGGAAAGCTTATTATAAATAACGAACATCAGGAACCCCGTTATTCCAATGCTCACGGCGTAAACCTTGAAATACCAAGTTACGGTTCAGTATCAGGTAAATATGATGAACTTGCTTTCAATAAAGATGTTCCTCAGTGGAAACAGGCTATGAACAAGATGGGCGTCAAGGCTGCAGAAGAGTAGATAAATGGTCTTAAAATATAGTATTGAAAGAAATCACTAAAGAGTTTGTCTCAGATAAACTCTTTATATAAGGAGGTAATATAAATGATAATTTCAGGAAATAATACTCAGAATTTGATTACTGGTAAGGTAGGCGTTGCTAAAAAACAGTCTCCCGTTGAAAATAAAGATATGGTTACTCTCGGAAGTACAAACAGTACTCCTGATTTTATGGCTTTAAAAGAGCTGGCTTCTCAGAGTGCCGGTGTATCCGGTGTCGGTGATGCTATTCTGAAATGTGTCAAAGGAGTCATGGCAGGCGTGGGCGGAGTTATAGGCGGAGCCGCCGGACTGGCTATAGGGACGTTATATGCAGGTACTATTTTTATACCCCTCATAGTAGCTGCAGGTAATATATCTGAGTATGCACCGGCAGGTGCTTATGGCCAGGAAGCTGTAAAACAACTGACATCACCTGTAAGGTGGGCCATTGGCGGTGCCAAAGCCGGAGCAAATGCTGTTCTGAATTCCTTTTAACAGATTAAATTAATCTGCTGTAAAAAACAATCAGCATCAGCTGATTGTTTTTTATTTTTTCGGTATTTATATGGTGTCGAAAAATTAATATTGACTCTATTTCATAATAGTAATAGAATTACAGATACATCGAGACCTGAAACAGGTAGATTCTCATTTTAATGATAGAAGGAGAAATAATATGACCCCTGCAGATAAAACGTTTGAATATTATAAACAGTTATGGGAAGAACATGTTAAAGACAAAAAAATCTCTGAAGCTATGGAGATTATAAGTAAAGCAGGCAGCCTGTATCCTGAAAGATATGAAACAGTGTACGCTCTTATAGACTGTTGCAGGGAAGGTTTGACACTGGCCCCCGGTAATATGGAATTATATTATCTTCTTGCCATGTGTTTTCTCCGTCTTGGTAAATGGGATTCCGCCGGTATAGTGGCAAAAGAAGCACTGAAAATAAATCCTAAAGATGTAAGGTTTTATAATCTTATGGCTTATTTATCCATAATGGATTTTGAGCCTGACATGGCTGTGAATATTTATAAAAAACTTATGAAACTTGTCCCTGCAGAGGAATATAATGCCTCTTTTAATACCGGTTTTTCCTGTCTGTCCTGCGGAAAAATAGAAGAAGCCGAAAAAATATGGAAAGAACTGCTTCTGAAATATCCTGATGATAAAAGGATTCTTTATTCGCTGGACTTACTTGAGAAGGAGAAAATAAAATGAAATTAGGACTTATAAGAGCTATAAATGAAGAGAAAATTTCTATGTATGAACCGTTAGGCTTACTTTATATAGCAGGTTATCTTGAAAAATATCTGGATATTAAAGATGTCATAGTAACGGAACATATAGATACATTGATTAACGAAAAACCTGATATAGTGGGTATTTCTATATGTACCATATATCTGCCTGAAGCACATGTTATAGCCCGCAGGGTTAAAGAAGAATTAGGAGTGCCTGTCATAGCGGGAGGGCCTCATGTGTCGCTTCTTCCGGATTTTCTGCCTCCCCAGGTGGATATAGGTGTCATAGGGGAGGGGGAACAGACTATGGCAGAGCTTTTAACACTTTATTTAAAAGAAAAAGAATTTTCTCCTTCCTGTTTAGAAAAGATCCGTGGGATTACATTTATGAATGGTTCAGAGAGGATAAGAACGGAACCTCGGCCATTTATAGCTTCTCTTGATGATGTTCCTCATCCTAAGAGGGAATTACTAAGGGGCCAGTATCTTACACCCAATATACTTACAGGGAGAGGATGCCCTTATAAATGCGCTTTTTGCTCTTCACCTGCCATGTGGCATAAATACCGTATGTTTTCCAATGAATATGTATGTAAAGAACTTTTAGATATAATAGATATTACGGGAACCAGAATCTGTATCGTAGACGATCTCTTCACTGTATCGATACCGAGAGTAAAAGAGATAGGCAGGTTTATAACAGATAGAGGTATAGAGAAAGAAGTAAGTTTCTATGTTAACATAAGAGCAAATATTTTTAATGAAGAAATGTGCCACCTGTTAAAAGAAATGAATGTTACGAGAGTTTTTGTCGGGTTTGAATCTGGCTCTGACAGAATATTGAAATTTTATAATAAACAACAGACAGTAAAAGATAATCAGAGAGTCCTTGATCTCTGTCATGAATATGGCATAACGGTACTCGGTTCTTTTATCATGGGTGCTCCCATGGAAAGAGGAGAAGATATAGAGGAAACCTATAATTTTATATATAAGAATGCAGCAAAAATCGGTAAATTCGGCTGTGATTTTCTTAATCCGGAGCCGGGAACGGAAATATGGGAATATTTAAAACCAAAAATGCCGGAAATAAAAACAGATGAAGATCTTTTTGATGTAATGTATTTTATCAACTGGTCGGAACATCTGAGTGAAGAAGAATTATATGAGTGGCAGAAGAAAATTGATGCCATAGAAACAGGTTCAATGAAGAATCTTAACAGGGCCATTAATTTTTCTATGGAGTTAGCTAAAGCAGGCTTTCAGTCACCTCTTAACCTGAGAAGTATCGGCTAAACCCCGGATTTCATTACTTCTCTGGCTACTGCGGATACAGGTGAAGAGACAGTGGAAGCTATGATGGACATAATGACCTGGGTACCTCTGACCAGTTCATTTATACTTGTATATTCCCTTTCAGTATGCTGCATGTGGGCTCCTGAACCAATTACTACAGTGGGAAGGCCTTTCATATTCATATAGTTACCGTCAGAGCCTCCCATGGTTGTGATAACTTTAGATTTTATACCGGCTTTCTCTGTGGCCATCTGTGCAAATCCGACGACATCGGCTTCTTCCGGCAGATCGTAGCCGTTCATTTCATCATAATTCAGGGAATAGGTTACATTATGTTTGAGAGCAGATTGTTTAAGGGCATCTTCAATCTGTGATTTCATTCCTTTCATACCCTCTGATGTATTGCTTCTTATTTCTCCTGCAATATAAGCTTCATCAGGTACCATATTGGTAACAGGTTCACCTGACTGCCATCTTTTTCCCGATTCAAAATTGGAGATATTGAATCTTTCACTCGGTGCTGTTTTTATCTGTGTCAGCAGGCCGGCAACTTCAATACCTGCTACCATGGCATTTTTTCCTTCCCAGGGATGTATGGAAGGTGCTGACTTGCCCTGAATGGTTACATTGAAATGAACAATGTTGCCTCCGGAACGGATAATGTTACCTATAGAACCTCCGTCCAGTTCAAAGCCGTAATCCAGACCCTTAAGATATTTCTCATCCAGTTCTCTCGCTCCGAAAATACCCGGCTCTTCTTTCGTAAAACCTATAACACGGATTCTGCCATGAGGAATTCCTTTTTTATTTATAAGTTCAATTCCTTCCTTGATTGTAGCATAACCGCACAGGTCGTCGGCAGCTATATTCGTGTGGCTGTCTTTACTCTGGATTTTTCCGTCCTGTGTGATTTCAACCTGTACCGGCTCATTCTCAGACACTCCCGGAGCGCGGACAGGCACCCTGTCCATATGGAAGGATAGACAGATATTTTTTGCGTTTTCCGGTGCATCCGGACTTGGAGGAATATCTATAATTACATTGCCTGTATCACTGCCGGTTTGTGAGGCAGAATCATCTACTTCTACAGTCATGTCTTTTATATTCATTGCTCTGAATTCCCGGATCATTTTATCTGCCATGAGCTTTTCATGACCGGACGGAGCCCATATCTCTGCCGAACTTACAAAAGTATCCACGATTTTCTGGCTGTCTACTTTCGGAAGTGCATATTTTTCGGGAGAAATATTGGATTTTTTTGCTGCACCGATATTATTATTTATCATCATAATTACAAAACCTCAATATAATAAAAGCATATTTTTATTATATTTATAATAAGGATTTTGTTAACATTTTGTAAAAAATTATGCGGAAAATTTTGAGAGTGTAAGATGTTTTGTGCAAACTTATCATGAAATAAGGCTTCGATAGAGGTTTACACAAAATTTATGACACAGTCGAAATTTTCTCTTCTATGTCTTCAATTCTGTATTCTAACTCTTTAACTTTGAAAGATGTGCTTTTAACTGACGTATCCAGTCTGTCTAATTTCTTATCTATTTTCGGAAATTGCTGGAGAACCAGTTTCATATCTTTTTCAAGAAGTTCTAATCTGTGGTCTACTTTATCAAATCGTTCGCTGACTTCCTGCTTAAAGCCGGTAAATTCCTGTTTGAAGCCGGTAAATTCCTGCTTGAATTCTTTGAGTTCTGTTTCTAAGCCGGTAATTTTATTTTCCAGCCCGGTAATTTTATTTAATATCAGATCTAATTTTTCATCAGACATATTTATTCCTCCTGTGACCTGTTTTCATGAATTATAACATAAATAATTTTTTAGTAAAGTAATCTTAAATACGCCGGAATTGTCACTATCATTCTTTATATACCCGCATCACTTCATATAAGTCTTTCGTAATTTTATGCCTCAGGTATTCCGGTTCAAGGACTTCTATATCAGAACCGTATTGAAGGATCCATGGGATCATGTTAAATGGATTTTTTACATTATAAGAAATCAGTAAATCATTGTCCTGGTTATATTCTATTCTGTTGCGATAGCGATGTTCTGACCTTAAAAATTCTTCCTCAGTATAATGACGCGAGGATAAAACTCAGAAAACTTTATCCATCAATTATTAATTGACGGTGCACTAGCTCCGTCGTCTTTTTCTTCTCTTTAAAGCTGTTTAAGTAATTCTTATCTGTGCTAATATGTAAGATTTTATTCTCTATTATAGCATTCAGTTCTTCCATTTTCCATCATGACTTACGCAAAAAATACAGAAAAATCAGCGAAGCAATCCCATTATTACAACGGAAATTGTTAGGATTGCTTGTCGCTACGCTCCTCGGAATGACACAGTGCGTAAGTCCTGATAAAGGTCTTCCTCCTGTCACGCGTCACGAGAGCAGTATTATTTATGCGTACCTCAGTACCGTAACAGGTAAAAGGGTGTCCATAAAAAGCTTCTGACTGGCGGGCTCTGGAGAAGAAAAATTAGTTTTTTATATAGAATTAAAAATTAAATAAGGGCTAATTTATTGTCTGTAAAACAAATTAAATAAGGCAGATTATTTTTCTTCGTAAGAGCCTGTCAGGCAGAAGCTGATAAAT
>JAKPQU010000185.1 GCA_029555925.1 Bacillota bacterium | reverse complement strand
TAGTAACCATTTATCAGCTTCTGCCTGACAGGCTCTTACGAAGAAAAATAATTTGCCTTATTTAATTTGTTTTACAGACAATAAATTAGCCCTTATTTAATTTTTAATTCTATATAAAAAACTAATTTTTCTTCTCCAGAGACCGCCAGGCAGAAGCTTTTTACGGATACCATTTTACCTGTTACGGTACCAAGAGAGGTAATATAGATATTATATCACACGTTGCAAGAGGTATGCAAAAAATAATGGCAGAAACGGCAGATAAACTCGCCAGAGAGACAAATTTTGTTCAAAGAGGATCAAAACTTGCTGGTTCGAAATCTATTCAAATATTGAACCTTATTTAATTTTTAATTCTATATAAAAAACTAATTTTTCTTCTCCAGAGACCGCCAGGCAGAAGCTTTTTACGGATACCATTTTACCTGTTACGGTACTGAGTATAATAAGGCTTTTTCTGAAATCTGCGGAGGACGATTTTTTTATTTTTATAAAATTTTGTGTAAACCTCTGACACAGTCTTACTGCAATTTTACACAAAACATAGTAGAAACTCAAAATCAACCATCATTTGAACAAGTTCCGCTTTTACCTTCTTCGACATCCATTATAATTTCAGTTATAGCTTCATCCATTTTTCTAATGATCCTGAGCAGCTGCTCATATTCTTTTTCATCTATTCTTCCAATCACTTTTTCCCAGTGTTTCCTGTCGGTCTTTCTGACTTCTTCAATCAATTTCTTACCGCATTCAGTTAAACTCACTTCTACTACTCTTCTGTCTTCAGGGTCAAAGGAGCGTTCTACCAGTTCTGCCTTTATGAGCCTGTCAACTAAATTGGTAACTGAACTGGGTTTAACACCAAGCTCTTCCCCTATATCTTTCATTCTGACATGGTCACGGGTTTCTAAAAACATCAATACATTTAATTGAGATAAACTCATATTCTTTAAATTACTGGCACTTCCGAGAAGACCTTTTAAGAGGAATCTTTGTAATTTATCATGACCTGATGCGATGGTCGTAATTATTTCTTCAGCCAGATATTTCTTTGATTCTTCCATATAATTTCACCTCTTCTCATATCATAAATTAATACATGACAGCTTCCCAGAAATTCCTGTCAGGAGGCTCATAAATATAAATCTCTTCTTTATCTACAAAGTTATTTATACCATATTCAAGAGAATATTTATATTTATAGCAATAACTTATTTTATATAAGGATTTCTCAAATCCTGCTTCAAGATCTATTTCCATATTAAATCCGTCAAATATCAACGCGGGATAAGAACCATTTTTCGCTCTCCTATAGATAACTCTGCCTTTTTCATGGCCGGGTCTCCTCTCAGATTATACCACTGAGTATTATTATCATGGTTTTTATCAACAGTAAAACCATAGGATATTTTTTCCGGTATTACATAACCGTCAATACCGAAGCTAACATGCTTTTTTATATTTTTATGAAAGATTACGAATATCCGGGCATATATAAGTTCCCCCCTGTATTTTATCAGACCGTAAAATATTTAGTATTTAAAATATTTATAATATCTAACTAACAGACATGACCGAAGCGGTCACAACCAAATATGAAAATCAACATCAAGTGAAGGTGCAAACTTCATCATTTTCATATAAATTTCAATGAAAAAATCATAAAAAATTAATTATGTTAAGTTATTTATATATATTGCCTGAAATAAAGCTAAATGATATGATAGATTCAGATAAATTATTCAGGTAAATTGCTTCTACATGATTTTTAACTAAAGCCTTATTTTACGACATTAAAAATGTAAATTATACTTTTACTGACCTGAGCATAAGCATGTAATAAAAGTTTTCCTCCCGTGACGCGTCACGAGAGTATATATGTATTATTTATGCTTACCTCAGTAAACTATGGAGTGTGAACTTTATGGCAGAGGCATTAAAAAAAGGAAAAAACATTTATACATACAGTGATTATGCCTTATGGCCTGATGAAGAGAGATGGGAAATAATTCATGGAGAAGCTTATAATATGGCACCAGGTGCAAGTGATATTCACCAGGATACATCAGGTGAACTGTATCTGGAATTCGGCAATTATCTGAGGGGTAAAACCTGCAGGGTTTATCATCCGCCTTTCGATGTAATTCTGCCGGAAGAAGGAGAAACATTTGAGACTGCATCCAATATAGTTCAACCTGATATAACTGTCATATGTGATAAGAATAAAATAACAAAAAAAGGCTGCTTCGGCGCTCCCGATCTCATTATAGAGATATTATCACCATCGTCTGCCAGAAGAGATACAAAGGATAAAAGAAGGCTGTATCAAAAATTCGGTGTAAAAGAATACTGGATAGCAGATCCTGTACATAAGAAGGTAGATGTATACAGGCTCGGTGAGGATGGAAAATACAAATTTCCTGACATATACGCAGGAGACGATAAAATAAAAGTAGGTATATTCAATAATGAACTTGAAATAGATCTGGCTGTTATATTTCGGGAATCTGAAATTCTATAATAACACAGCCGGAAGTGTCTGATAAGAAAGATTTACCTTCATATAAAATTGCTTTAATTAAACCGAA
>JAKPQU010000184.1 GCA_029555925.1 Bacillota bacterium | reverse complement strand
GGTGTTCCGGAGAAAAAAATATCACGGCAGCACAGGTATATTTTATTGAATTATAATGTAAAGTAGCATGATATAAGCTGTAACTGTTATAAACGTTCCAGTTTAGATTTTTTTCGGAGGAGCATCAGGCAGGCAGACAGTGTTTACCTGTTATTCAAATTGTTCAGTTTAATTAAAGCAATTTGGTATAAGCCAGTTATTCAATTGTTATTCCCGATATGGTATAATGTCAGTGAAAATGTTTTAATGAAAGCTTCAGGCAGGTGAAATAAATTATGGGTAGTCTTCTTGTGCTCCTTCTTTTTATAATCAGCGTATGGATATATATAAAAATAATGAGAGCCAGAGAAGAAAAGGAAGATTATACTCCTGTAGAAAGTAATGATGAGAACGCTCCCGATTTCAGCCCTTACCTTGCAGAAAGACTTGGCATAGAACAGGAGGAGGAAGAGGAAGAAGAGAGAAGTTATGACGGAATTATAGAGTATTGACCACCGGGATTTATATGAGAATGATGAAGTCTTATGCTTCACTGTCTGATAATTCTCATATTTAGTTGTGACCGCTCCGGTCATGTCTGTTTATATGAGAATCGTAACGTGTAACGCGTTACAGTAAGAATAAATTCTCATACTTCTTTGTTACCGAACAGGTCATGGTTGTTCGGGGGGATTGTTTTATTACCAGGATGGTGGATGAATGACCGGTAATTTCTATATATTCACCTACTCACTATTTGTTACGCTTCTGTTACTTTCCTTTTATCTCTTTTAATTTTATATTATTTCTGTACATGGCATAAGTTTTGCTATATCATTGAGATGGAGGCAGGAAAAAAAACTTAAATGTTGAACATTTCCTGTATCCATCCTTACAGGAGTGGGTAAGGATGATTGCTATTGTTAAAAGCGGGGTTTTACAGGGAGTAGACGCATTTATGGTAGATGTAGAAGTCGATATAAGTCATGGATTGCCGGCATTTAATATAGTAGGGTTGCCGGATCTGGCTGTAAAAGAAGCAAAAGAACGGGTTAGAGCGGCAGTTAATAATTCTGATTTTAAATTTCCGTCTAAAAGATTGACAATAAATCTTGCACCGGCTGATATAAGGAAAGAAGGGCCCTCTTTTGATCTGCCAATAGCTATGGCAACACTGTCTGCTCTTGGCTCTGTGGACAGTAAAAAACTCGAAGATTTTGTTATAGCAGGTGAATTGTCTCTTGATGGAGCAATAAGACCTGTCAATGGAATTCTGTCTATTACTGTAATGGCTAAAAAATGTGGTAAGACTAAGGTTATGGTTCCTTTTGAAAATGCCCGGGAGGCATTGCTTGTAGAAGGATTAAAGGTTTTAGCCCCTTCAACCCTCAAAGAAGCGGTAGATATGATAAATTCCGGTAATGGCGAATATCATATGATTTCTGAAGAGAAAGACGCTCAATGTGAATATAAGCCTGATTTTTCCGAAGTGAGAGGGCAGGAACATGTAAAACGTGCTCTGTTGCTGGCAGCAGCCGGAGCACATAATGTCCTTATGATAGGCCCCCCAGGAAGCGGGAAAACTATGCTTGCCAGGAGAATTCCGTCCATATTACCGCCTATGAACCTGGACGAATCTATGGAAGTAACAAAGATATACAGTGTATCAGGATTATTAGATAAGAAAAGTGCTTTGATTACAGAAAGACCTTTCAGGGCACCCCATCATACTATAAGCACTGCAGGTCTTATAGGCGGCGGCAGTTATCCCAGGCCGGGAGAAGTAAGTCTTGCCCATCATGGTGTCCTTTTTTTAGATGAACTTCCCGAGTTCCGAAGAGATATTATCGAATTATTGAGGCAGCCTTTAGAAGACCGTAAAGTTACCATTGCAAGAGCTCTTATATCTCTGACCTATCCGTCAGATTTTATGTTGATTGCTTCTATGAACCCCTGTCCATGCGGTTTTTATTCTGATTCAGTAAAATCATGTTCCTGTACCGGTTCGCAGATAAACAATTATTTAAAAAGAATTTCCGGCCCCTTGCTGGATAGATTTGATATTCATATTGAAGTGCCAAGAATTGATACCAGTCAAATTCTATCTTCTCTGTCTCATGATGAATCGAATTTAATGAGAGAAACAGTGGTGAAAGCTCGACAGATACAGTATAAGCGTTTTTCCCGTTCATCCATATACAATAATGCCGCCATGACAGGACGCGATGTGTACAGGCACTGTAATATAAATGAAGATATAAAAAAAATTTTAAAGCAGGCTATGGATAGATTGAGTCTCAGTGCCAGAGCGTGTCATAGAATTTTGAAGCTTTCCAGGACTATAGCGGATATGTCCGGCAGGGACATGATATCTATTGAAGACGTGGCAGAAGCCATACAGTATAGAAGTATTGTGATGAAATTCTGGAATTAGTCATTGTGTTATCCTTCCGTCTCGATATAGAAGTGTTGTAATGAAATTCTGGAATTAGTCAGCGTGTTATTCCTCGCGTCTCACGTCACGCGTCACGCGTCACGATTTTCGTAATATTAAGGAGGATTTAATTTGAGAAGAACATTTTCAGTATTATTTATAGGTTTGATATGTTTTATGGTCTGTTATGCAGTTAGTGCAAAATCTCTGGAAGATTTGCTGAATGATTTGAAAAGCAATGATGCTACTATACGTTATCAGGCTGCACTGGACCTGGGAAAACTCGGCGATCCGAATGCGATTTCACCTTTAATGGAAGCTATGGGGGATAAAGATAAATATGTCCGTTACTGGGCAATTTCCTCTCTTGGTGACCTGAAGGCACAGGTAGCTGTACCTGCTCTTGTAGAAAAATTAAAAGATGAAGACGAATTGATGCGTTACTGGGCTGCAATAGCTCTCGGACGAATAGGAGATATAACTGTTATTAAGTCTATAGATGATGCCTATAGAACTGAAAAGGTACTGAATACAAAAATAGGTATGGAGATAGCTCTGGATAAATTAAACTGGATAAAAAAGCAGAAAGAAGCTGCCTCGGGTACTCCTGTGCCTGAATACAGCCCTGCCCCTTCGGCTACACCACCTGATCAGACAGAAGTAACACCTGTGGCGACTCCAGTAGCGTCCACTCCTCCTGATGCGACACCGGTGAAAACTCCTGTAACAGATAAACCGGATGTAGCACAATTACCTGCTGATGTGGCAGGTGCCATAGCAGGTCTGGATGATGAAGACCCGTTGATACGTAAAGGTGCAGCCTTTTCTATTGGTAAATTTGGAGCGAAAGCTGCAACAGGATCTCTCATAGAAGCTTTATCTGTTGAAAATAACAGAGACGTTCAAATTGAAATGATAAAAACGCTTGGGAAATTGAGTGCCAGAGAATCGTTGGATATCTTATCACAGTTTGCTGCCAGTCAGGATGAAGGTATAAGAATTGCAGTGGCATCTGCATTTAAAGAAATAAGAGACCCTGCATCTCTGCCTTCTATTATAAAATTATTGACTGACTCAAGCGCATCTGTTAGGAAAATAGCCATTGACATTATTGGAATTATGAAGGACAGACAGTCAATTTCCTCTATAATTCCTCTGTTAAAAGATAATGATATATTTGTAGTTCAGTCTGCTATTACAGCTCTTACAAAAATGAATTCCCGTGAAGCTGTGCCTGAATTTATTCTGTTATTAAAATCTCAGAATAAAGAAATTGCTCAGAGTGCAGCTTTTGCACTTGGCAAATCAGGTGATGTAACGGCAGTAGATCCTTTAATTGAGGCTCTTAATGATAGTCATGACGGTTTAAGAGCAGGAGCAGTTTTTGCTCTTGGAAAACTTGGTGATAAAAAGGCTCTTCAACCACTTATTCTTGCTCTTAAAGATAAATACTGGAATGTCCGGTACTGGGCCGTTACTGCTCTTGGAGAATTGAGGGATCCTTCTGCAATAGAACCTCTTATGGCTGCCTATCAGGTAGAGCCTGATGGAGATATAAAGAAAGCTATGGAAGAAACTATAAAAGCTCTCAGTAAAATAGTAAAATAAAAAGTAGTGAACAGGCACTGCCTGTTCACTACAGGTTATTCGCCTATAACCTTTACATAGACTTTTCTATGTCTCGGACCGTCAAATTCACAGAAAAATATTCTCTGCCATGTTCCCATCACAGGTTTTCCATCTTCTATTATAATATGTTCCGATGAACCTACAAGGCTCGTCTTTATGTGTGCGTCAGAATTACCTTCCATATGAAGGTAGTGTTCTCTCACCGGTATAAGTTTATTCATCGTATCAGTAATATCACTTATTACCGCCGGATCTGCTCCTTCATTAATTGTAACACCTGCTGTCGTATGAGGTACATAAACTACGCAGATACCATTTTTTATACCGGTTTTTTTTATCACTTTTTCCACTTCACTGTCTATATTTATCATACAGACCCTTGAAGGTGTACTTACAGGAAATGTTTCAAACATGTTTTTTTATTATCCTTTCTAAATATTTTAATTAGTGACCAGTTATCAGTGACCAGTAAGCTTCACTGGTCACTGGTTACTGCTCACTGCTCACTGTTTTTAAGTTCTTCCCTGACAAATGCTCTGACTGTATCGTCTTTATCGTCAAGGGCTATTTTTAATGCTTCTTTATGCTTTATTGCAAGAATCTCTGCTGCAGCAAGCCTTATATCCGGGTCTTTATCATTTTTCAATGTGTTAGAGAGTGTTTCCGTAACCATATCATTATCTATCAATTCGAGTGCCGACAGGGCACTTTTTCTGACGATTTTACTTTCATCTTCCAAAAGGGCTCTACATAACGGTTTTATGATAGGTTCTCCTCCCAGTTCCTGGAGAGCCAGTATGGCTTCTTTTCTTACCGATGGTTCAGGGTCACCTGACAGTATGGTTTCAAGTGGTTCTATTCCTTCTTCTATACCCATCTCTCCCAGCGCAATAGCTGCACTGGCTCTTACAGCAGGTTCTGTGTCACCTGTTGCTGCAACTATTGCAGAAAAAGCACTGTCTTCCCGAAATTTCATAAGAGACATGATTGCACTTCTTTTAACCCGCCAGCTTTCATCATCATTCATCATCTTCCTGAGTAATTCCAGAGATTCTTCAGATGCTATTCCTCCTATTGCTGTCGCTATAGAACATCTTACAAGAGGATTTTCGTCTTTTATGAATTTTTTTAAGGTGTCCATAGATTTTTCCTCACCTATTATTCCGAGTGCGAGAGCTATGTTCATTTTTATATTCGGATCATCTTCTTCTTCCATTATATTGCATAATGGCAGAAGAGAACGTCTATCTCCTATTTCTCTGAGGGCAAAAGAGGCGTTTCTTTTAATTTCCAGATCCTTAGAACGGGCAGCTTCTATCAGGAGAAGGAGATATTGATCCTGCTCCGATGATGATAAATCTCCGTAGGCAGTGGTAATTTTAAAGGGTTCTCCGCTTATCAGGTTTGTCCATGTTATGGATTCCATACGGACTTTCATCAGTGACGATGTAGTTCTGAATTTCTGTTCTTTAAAAAGTGTTTCTTTTATATTACCTCTCCTGCTTGCCATTATAATTACCGAGAGAACTAAAAAAAGTATCAAGTATGGTATTACAAAGAGTAAAGATTCTTTTGGATAATTAATAAGTTTTTCTTTCCCTTTAAGAAATGCAAGAACCTTATCTTTTTCTGACAGCGGAAGAATGTAATATTTAAGTTTTGACTTTTCACCGCCTGTAATTACAACAATACGGTTTTTATCTATTTCTACGGATTTTATTATATTTTTATTTGTCAGAGAGATGAAATCTTCATAATTTATAACGGTGTAGTCATTGTAAGAATGATAGATATAATAACCGAGAAATGCACCAATAGATATGAGCAAAATACATATAGTAATTTTATTATTTAAAAATTTCAATAAAAATTTCATTTCATCAGAAAATCTCCTTGATATAATAGAAAAGGATTTGTTAAATTAAAATAGAAATTCAACATTCATTATATCAGATTTATTTCTGAATTACTATACAGGATATTGAATGTTGGTGGATATAGATAGTGTTTTTTTACGACAGGTAGTTCCATCTTTACTGGAAATTCCACTTGATTTTGTAAATCTATTAATTAGTGAATAGTGAGTAGTGAATAGTGAAAAGCAAATAAAATTCAAATTTTTTCACTTTTCACTTTTCACTCTGAATATTTTGTGATAAATTTCTTTTTCCATTGTATATAAAATCACCTGTCATTAAAAAACGCAATTGTGGATATAAATAATATATAGATGATTTCATGACGCGTAACGCGTGACGGGAGAAAAACCTTTATTACATGCCTGTGGACAGGCCGGTATTACATTTGCAAATGGTGAAAAATAATGAATAAAATCTTGATTTTTATGATTTTTTCTGTGTTTTTTTTGAATGCTGCTTGTTTTACTTTTGCAAATCCTATGAATGACGCTAAAATAGAATCTGACAGAGATGTTATGTCAGTTTCTGTAGAAAAGATTGAAGAGAGTCTTAAAAGCCTGGAAGAAAGAACGGACAGACTGGAGGATATAGAATATTCTATCTGTGGTGATACCGTGGTAAATTCTTTCTGTTATCATGGAAACAGGCCGGAAGAATATATTAAGCCTTTTGATTACTATAATATAAGACCTGTAGAGTCAGGTTTTTCTTTTTCCAGAAGGTTTGAATTCAGGCTGAAAGGCAGATTGAATTATGATCTATGGGCCAATATAAAGCTGGAAACCTATAGTTTTTCCGGTTCCGATAATATTTCAACTTTCTGGGGAGTTAATCAGAACTGTGGTTACTACCCTTCTTCCGACCTTACCAACGGCTCTGTTGAATTAAAAGCCAGGGAGCCTGACATTTCGGCGAGTATAGGAACTTTTTATCCTTTATCTTTCAGCGAATTGATTTTTACTTCTCCCAGAAACCTCAGTGTTTACGGGCCTTCTGTATTACCTGCAAAAGGTCTCAGGATGGCCGGCCACTTAAAACCTCTTGCAGTGGAATTTATATGGGGTATAAATCCTGATTATTATATAAAAAATAATATGGTTTATAAAGGTTATGATACAATATTCTGGGGCGGAAATCTATCACTTTCTTCCGCGTATGGAAAAGGAGGCATTACGTTTATACAATCTTCGAGAAACGGTATATCTCAGGATATATACGGACTGAATATAGCATACAATCTATCAAAAACCCTTGCTTTAAAAGGTGAAGTGGCAACAAGTTTTTTCGGAAACGATAAAAGGGATAACAGTGCTTTCACCTTTACTGTTGAAAAGAAAATTGGCAGTTTAACATTCTGTGGCGAGTATCTGTGGATTTCCCCCGGATATGACCCTTTTAGATTACATAAAACTTTTACGGAAAGAGAGTTACTTGGTACAGGAAGGCTGGCATGTAATCGCAGGGGATTTGATTTATATCTCCTGATGCCACTCGACAGGGGAGAGGTCAAGGTGGAATTTTTGCGTTTTTCTCAGATTCTCCCGGCGAAATATAATAATGAATTTTATATGGATTCCCTGTTTCCTATATATAAAGATGATAAAAATTTATGTGGAGATTTTACCGCTCTGGAGTGTTATTTTAACAGAAATATAGCTTCTAAACTATCTATTAAAGCTCATGTTGAAATGGTAAACCTCTTCAGGCCGGCTCCGGCTGATGTTGATTTTACTCAGACTACATGCCTTCTGGAAGTAAATTACAGGCCTCTGGATTATTTAACTCTGGGAGCAGGACTGGTTTATCTGAATCGCCATGGCACCTGGTATTCACCCGTAGATTCCTCACAGTTTATGCCTGCATTCAGGATAGATTTTATTGTTAATAAGTCTCTGTCTGTCTCTCTTGAACAGAGAAATGTAGTAACCGATGATTTTATAGATTCGCTAAATGATTACAATGTCAGCCAGACCAGTGTTACCGGTAAGATCAGGTGGTAATCAGTTTTAGATTTTTTTCGGAGGAGCATCAGACAGGTAGACGGTATTTACCTATTATTCAAATTATTCAGTTTAATTAAAGCAATTTGGTATGACACCAATCACCCATCACGCTTCACCCATCACGCTTTACTCTTCACCATTCACGATTTCCTGATAAAATATGGCATTTAATTTGCATATCCCTTAAAAAGGTGAAAATTTTTTTTACTTTCTTGACAAAATTTTAACTTGGTGTTATACTGAGGAAGATGCCAAATTTGCAGTTGCAATTTTATTCTTGCAAAAGTGAAAAATTAGAAGAATTTTACATATCTTCCGGTTACAGAAGGCAAATTTGAATATAAGGAGGTGGCTGTATCCCGTAAGGCTGAATGTAACGGAAAATGGTAAAGACCGGAGAATTGACGTAAAACTTTAAGAGGAAACGTGGACACTCTTTAGAGCAGGCAATTCCTCCGGGGTTAGTGAACCTAACTTATTATTATAATGAACGATTAATTTTATTAGGAGGAACAAATTATGAAGAAGATAGCTTCAGCACTTTTTGTGGTAATGGCTTTCGCTATGATTATGACATTACCAGTGTTAGCAGATCCTTTTTCTGATGTGCCACAGGATCACTGGGCATACGATGCAGTTCAGATGCTCGAAGAAAAAGGTCTCGTAGAAGGTTATCCCGATGGCCTTTTCAAAGGCGACAGGGCAATGACCCGTTATGAAATGGCAATGGTAGTTGCCAGAGTTATAGCCAAATTAGAACAGGTTCAGGCTTCAATACCTGAGATACCTGATCTTTCTATTTATGCAACAAAACAGGATCTTGAGACAATCAACAAATTACTCAAAGAGTATAAAGATGAATTAGATGCTCTCGGAGTAAGAGTAAACAATATTGAAGAAACAGTCGGAAAACTCACTGCAAGAGTTGAAGAACTCGAAAGAGTTAAAATCAGTGGAGATTTCCAGTCTATTGCTACCAATATTGGTATTCAGGAAAGACCAACAAATGCCCAGGATTACGGCCCGGGTTATGCCACCACTCATGTAGTATTAGGTGACATAGACAGATTTGCTGGTTCAACCCTTATATTCAACACACAGCATTCCGCTGCTCTCGGCCCCCAGGGTGTATCTCCAGTAGGAATACCTCCAGTAGGCGCAGTGTTCTCCGGAAGTGATAGTGATTATAACACTATACCAGTCGGAACTGCTCCTTTACAGACAACAGTTCCAGATGCACACGTTCCATCAGCAAGAGCTGGCGAACCGGATTTTGCATTAAATCAGGGTTTTGCTTTAACTTCAAAGTTAGCTCTTACCGTAACAGCCAAAGTTGCCGATGATATTAAAGCCGGTGGCGATCTCGTAGCCTACAGTGCATTTGGTGATGCAGGCGTATACAATAACTGGGGCGTAGTTCCTCAGTACAATACCCTTGGTTCCATTGCCGGCGGTCGCGCTAACAATGTGTTAGACTTCCAGGCAGATCTTGCAACACTCTGGTTCAAGGTTGACAAAAAAGACTGGAAAGTAAACGGAGAATTCGGTAATTTCCAGCTTCATAACGTTTCCAGCAACCTGTTCTACGGTGTAAGAAATCCATACTTTGGTTTCCATGATACAGACAGAATTCCACTCAATGGTATAGATGTAAGTGGAAAACTTTATGAAATAGTTGACGTAGAGTTCTTTATGGGACAGGATGTCAACACAGTTTCCAACGGTCAGAGTGGAATCTGGTATATGCAGGATCCTCTCGATGCAGTAACAACACAGTCCAATTTAACTCCCGCTGATTTAAGATACAGAAATTACATCTACGGCGTATGGGCAGGATCTGATTTCCTTGAAAACAAAGCCCTCCACGTTGAAGGTGCTGTAATGAGATTATATGAAGATTATTCTTCAAATCCAAATATTGCATTCGGTCCAAATCCTTTACAGGGAGCAATCCTCAGCCGTTGCCCACAGGATCAGATGTTCTTTGGTTTCAAAGCCAACTACAAATTTGCTGATGAATGGCTTACCATTTACGGTGAATTCGCCGGCACAGGTTATAGAGGAAATCTTATCAGTGACGAAACAAAACGTCAGTATGGTTACCTTATGCAGATTGGTGCAAAAGGCAAAATGCTTGATAACAAACTCATCGTATACGGTGAATATGACAGAACAGAAGCCAACTTCGATCCCTTCGGTTATCATAAAACCTGGGAAAGAGAATTCGATTATTTACATGATGGCTATGCCGATCTCGATATTACAGGTTTCGGCTTTGCTGTAAGACCTGGTAAATTCCGTCCAAACCGTCACGGTCTTGACCTTGGCGTAACCTACAAGCTTCCTGCAGGTGAAATCTACGGTGGTTTCAGATACCTCCAGCAGGTTGTACCTACAGCAGCAACACTTGATAGTGATGATTTCAATTTCTCTGATACCAATCAGGCACTCACCGGCGTAATCACCGGTCGCCCGAACCTTACAGTTATACAGAATGCCGCTCTTGGTGTCAATGCATACAATCTGTATGGTAATCAGGATTACTACTTCAACTATAACGATCCAGCCAAAGGTAAAGAATTCTTCGTTAAAGTCGGTGGAAAATATGACTTCGGCGGAAACTTCCACGTATTTGGCGGATGGGATTATCTCAAATTTAAGAGAGATTACACACTTACCAGAGACAATGGCAGATACTCAACAACTGGTTATACCTTCACAGAATGGTCACAGAATCAGGGTAATGCCGTATACGGAACAATGGCAGTCACAGATTTCTCTGCTCATTTCGTACACCTCGGTGTAACCTATGATGTAACTGATAAATTCAGTGTTCAGGGTAACTTTGCCTATGTTAAAAACAGTGGTGTTGATGATACCGGTTACAACCAGGATAACAACACTGTTATACCAGGTGTTGCTCTTAAATATGATTTCAATGATACAACATCTGTAATGCTCGATTATAAATACTACAGATTTGGCGATACAATGCAGTCTGCTAATGATTATTCAGCAAACAAACTCGTCACCAGACTCAACATTAAATTCTAAGTCTGTATAAAAAGGGCCCCTGTCTTTCGACAGGGGCCTTTTAGATTCGGTTAGTCGTAAGTCGTGAATCGTGAGTAGAAGGTGTCTTTACGACTCACGACTCACGACTCACGATTCACTACTCACTTTTCACTAAATCTGGAAGGATTTATTTTTTTTATATAGAATAATAAAGAGTAGTGAAGAGTGAAGAGTGAAGAGTGAAGAGGATTATCTCTCGCCACTTACTACTTACCACTTACCACTTACCACTCACTTTTAGAAGGGGGACAGAGCAGTTACTGCATATTAAATGGAAAATATTTTAAACAAATTAAATCAAACATCAGAAATTGTTGGAAGTCTTATAGTTGGCAGAGATGGGCTTGTCATTGCCAGTAATGTTCCTGAAGGAGTTAATGCAGAATTGATTGGCGCCATGGTAGCAGGTGTCTTTACTTCAGCGGAAAGTTCTATGGAAGAACTCCGTCAGGGAGAGGTTCAGACAGTTATGATAGAAGGAGAAAAAGGTAAAGTAATACTCTGTGATGCAGGAGCTATACTTGTAGTTCTTCTGGATGAGGTTACGAACCTTGGACTTGTAAGACTTGAAGTAAAGGAAGCAGTTAATAAACTTAAAGAGCTTCTTTGACCGGAGTTTTATAGAGAATCTTAACGGTAACGCGTGACGGGAGGAATAAATTCTCATACGTCGTTGTGACTAACTGGTCATGGTTGTATGCAGAATTTTCAGGGTTACCGGGATTTATGTCTAGGTTCTAAAGAACTCATTCGATGGAAATTAATTGAATAAGTTAAGAGTATAGAAATTTTCGTTTTTAATGGCGTAAAATAAAGCTTTAGATGAAAATTGCGCAGAGACAGTTTATCCGAATAATTTAAAGGTATAGGAATTTTCATTTTTAATGGCGTAAAATAAAGCTTTAGATAAAAATTAAGTAGAGGCAGTTTATCTAAATAATTTGAAGTGAGAGTAGCTATTGATGCCAGGGTTGTATCCTCCGGAAGGTCAGGTATTGGAGAATATACATATCAGCTTTTAAGACATTTTCCTGTTATTGATAATGATCTGGATTACGTTCTTTTCCTTAAAAGATTTTCTGTTGAAGAGAAAAGGATAAAGGAATTATCTTCCAGTTTTAATATAGAAAAAGTTTCTTCCTGTGGAGGAGGAAAATTTTTTAATTTTATAAAGACCCACGGGGAACTTCCTGTGAGGCTTTTGTTTTTAAAACCTGAGCTCTTTCACTCTCCCGGGCCTATAGCACCATTGATTAAGACCTGCCGGACTGTTCTTACTATCCATGATCTTTCTTTTTTAAAGCTTCATGGCATTTTTGATAAATTCCAGAATTGCTATTATAAAAACTTTGTTCCTTATATAGCAAAGAAAGCAGACAGGATTATTACAGTATCAAATAATGCCGCCATGGATATATCCGAACTTCTTCATATTCCTGAAGAGAAGATAAGAGTCATATATAACGGTGTGGATGAAAGATTTTCGCCGGAAAGATCTCCAGAGAGGGAACATAATTTAAAGAAGAGATCTGGTTTGAGTGAATATATTCTTTTTTTAGGTGTCCTTGAGCCAAGAAAAAATGTAACCCGTCTTATCAGAGCTTATTCACGTCTTTCTCCTGAACTGAGCCATTATAAACTTGTTATAGCCGGTGGACATGGCTGGCTTTATGATGAGATTTATTCTCTTGTCAAAGAACGTTCACTCCAGAACAGGGTAATCTTTACCGGAAGGATAAGTGATGAAGACCTGCCTGACCTTTACAGAGGTGCTTCACTTTTTGTGTATCCTTCTTTGATGGAAGGCTTTGGCATTCCACCTTTAGAGGCCATGGCCTGCGGTATCCCTGTTATAGCATCAAATACATCTTCTTTCCCGGAGGTTTTATCTGATGCTGCAGTTCTTATAAATCCTCTGAATGAAGAAGAAATAACGTCTGCTATGACAGATATTTTAACGGATAAGAACCTGTGTAACACTCTGATAGATAAAGGTTTGAAAAGGGCGTCGTTATTTTCCTGGAAAGAAAGTGCTCGAAGGACTTTAGAGCTTTACAGGGAATTATTATAGCAGTGAGCAGTTACCAGTGACCAGTAAACGGTGAAGAAGTGGTACATATGTTTTATAGTGTAAGGTTCATAAACTGTCTATTTTAATCTATAAACGATAAATTTATTATAACTGATAACTGTTAACTGTTCACTGATCACTGTAAAAGGAAGGTTGTGAATTTATGCCTAAAATCTGGATAAATCCTGCTTTTAAACAGCAGGAAGATAAGAAAAAAGCTTCAGAAGAGAAAAAAATCACTTCTCCTGCATCAGATAAAAAACTCCTTCTGTCAGGAAAGTCAAAAAATCTTGCAAAAGAATACTTTCAGAATCTGATAGATAAAAAAACTCATATAACTGTTACTTTCTACGACGGAAGCAGTGCAGAAGGAAAATTAAAATGGGTTGATATACAGAGTATATGTCTTGAACAGGATAAAGGTGAAGTAGTGTATGATTCTAAAAATATAATGTACTATCGGAGTTGAACTCTGTTGATTATAGGTGTGAATGGTCATATGGTATTCCCTCCTGAAATACCTGTGTCAGGCATAGGACTTTACTCTTTTAATCTTTTGTCAGCCATGGCAGAACAGAACATTTCAGAAGTATTCTCCGATGATTTTATAATTTTTTCTACCAGAAGAGGAAGATTGAGATGGAAACATATGCCTTTTATGTTTTCTTTATCATCTTTACCGACATGGAAAAATATAATAAGGATTTTCTGGGAACAATGTATATTACCCGTCCATATATATAAAAAAAAAATTTCGATTTTCCATTCTCTGGCCAATGTAATACCGGTTTTGACCGGTTACACTCTTCATGTCCTTACAGTTCATGACCTGGCTTTTATGCATTATCCCGATATGGCAGGACACTTCAGAGAATTATATCTTAAATGTTTAATCAAACAATCTGCTATTAAATCTCATAAGATTATAGCAGTTTCGGATTCTACAAGACAGGATCTTATAAAATTCTGGAATATAGATCCCGGAAAAATCAAAGTAATATATTCAGGACTGGATGAAAGATTTACTACATGTATAAATCCCTCCGCCGTTGAAGAATATAAAAGAAAAAAAGGTTTGCCGGAAAGGTTTATTCTATGTACTGGGGATATGGAAAAGAGAAAAAATCTTATTATGTTGCTCCGGGCTTTTCTTATAGTTATCCGTGATTTTAATATATCTGTCAGACTTGTTATAGCAGGCAGACCCGGTAATGATTATAAAAATCTCTTAAATTTTATAGAAAGAGAGAATCTCAAAAAAGATGTAATTTTTACCGGTTATGTGCCGTCAGAAGAATTACCGTTTTTATTCACATCTGCCACTGTTTTTGCCTATCCATCTCTCTATGAAGGTTTCGGATTTCCCATTCTTGAAGCTTTTGCATGCAGAACGCCTGTAGTAGCTTCTTCCTCTTCTTCCATACCGGAAGTGGCAGGCAACGGAGCCCTGTTGTTATCACCTTTTGAGCCTGTCCTATGGGCTTCTGCTTTCAGGGAATTACTTTCTGACAGAGAAAAAAGAGAAGACCTTGTAAAAAGAGGATTGAAAAGACTTCCTCTTTTTACCTGGCGTAATACAGCTATCGAGACCATGAAGGTTTATAAGGAAATGATATGAAATTATTTCAGTTTACAGCCCCGTTTTTTTATAGAATAAATCTCCTTCTCTGTCTATTGTTTTTTATTTTAACGTTGATTTATATTTATTTTTACGGAGTATCTATCCCATGTTATGATGAACTTGCAATTATGCCGTATTTTGAAAAATTATTTGACCGTTCATTGACCTGGGCAGATCTTTTTTCCCAGCATAATGAACACAGAATATTCTTTCCGAGAATAGCAATGATTTCAATCGGTATATGTTCACGGTATAATTGTTTTGCAGAAATGGCTTTTACTGTGTTTTTGTTTTTTATAATCTTTTCTGTATTTTACCTGAAAGCAGGTAAACAATTTTGTTTTAATATACATACCATACCTCTCTCATTCGTGATTGTTCCTGTGATTATATTCAGTTGGAGGCATATAGATAATCTCCTGTGGGGAGTGGCTATTATACAGGTAATGCCGGTTTCGTTCGGTGTGTTGAGTATATATTTTATTGATGAGTTGTGTAATAATAAATTGAGTAATAGAAAGAAAAAACTTTATTTTATCTATGGTATTATCTGTTCTACTGTGTCTTCGTTTTCAATTATGTCAGGATTGCTTTTATGGATAATAGGTTTCTTCCAGTTATTGATGGGTAGATATATGAACAGACATTATATAGTGTTATGGACCATTGCAGGTATTTCAGAATGGCTTTTATATTTTACAGGTTATAAAAAACCTGTCTGTCATCCTGATTTATTCTACTGTTTAAAAGAACCTTTCGATTTTCTTATTTACTTTTTTACCTTTACAGGGGGAGCACTGTTCTGGGATGAACGTACTGCTCTTATAGCAGGTTTAGTCTTATTCACTCTCTTTATTCTGTGTTTATTTCTTCTTTTCACAGATAAGCGGTTAAGGGATAATTCCTTCTGGTTATGTATAGCTGCATGTTCTTTATTGACAGCACTTTCTATTTCTATTGGCAGAAGCGGTTTCGGACAATCGCAGGCTCTTTCGTCCAGATATGCCCATATATCCATGCTCTTTGTTATAGCTGTTTATATGATAGCTACAGATCTCCTGGTTCTGAAAAAAGAGCCTTTAAAGAAATTTATTGTCGGTTTTTTGGTCTTTATTATATTAATCAGTGTTCCCTTCTCTTACAAATACGGCTCTGATAGGGGAAAAGAATTTAAAATAAAAACACAGTACTGGAGCTATATTCTTTTAAATTATAAATCCCAGCCTGATAAAGTACTGAAAGAGATTGACCCTGTTACTGAAGAAGTAAGAAAAGGGGCTGAGATTTTAGAGAAATATAAATGGAATATATTCGTTAACCCACACCCAACACCCATCACCCAACATCCATTATTTTGAATTCATTCATTATTTCCTTATAGATTATACAGTTTTAGAAGGATTATATCTTAATATATAGAAAAAGTCATTAAGATAATCGCAAAATAATTGAGGAGTGTAATTTATTTGAAAAAATCAAATATAAGTGTATTTTTCCCTGCCTATAACGAAGAGGAAAATATCCCGTGGCTTGTAAGTAATGCCTGTAACTTTCTGGATACTGTAGCAGATAAATATGAGGTTATAGTGGTAAATGACGGAAGTCGTGACGGGACAGGGGAAGTAGCAGAGAAAATAGCAGCAGAAAACAGTCATGTAAGGGTCATACATCATCCTGTTAACAGAGGATACGGTGCAGCAGTAAGGAGTGGTCTTAAAGGGGCAATATATGACCTTATTTTTTTTACCGATGGTGACGGACAGTTCGATATTACAGAACTGACTGAATTTCTTAATCTTATAGATACATGTGATGTAGTCGCAGGATACCGTATCAAAAGAAAGGATCCTTTTTACAGGCTTATGAATGCCTGGGCCTATGGTACTATGATAAACCTTATGTTCGGATTGAATATAAGGGATATTGACTGTGCTTTTAAATTGTTTAAAAAATCTGTTATAGATGAGATAGATATTGAGGCCACAGGTGCCCTTGCCAGTGCGGAACTTTTGATAAAGATTAAAAGAAAAGGTTATAAGATAATACAGAAAGGTGTAAACCACTACCCGAGAAAAGCAGGTGTTCAGACAGGGGCACAGTTATGGGTAATATTCAGAATGTTCAGAGAATTGTGGAAATTACATAGAAAACTTAAAAATCAGTGAAAAGTGAGTCGTGAGCTGTGAGTCGTGAGCCGTGAAAAGGGAAAAGGGATGCAGGGGCGTTTAGCTAAATGCCCTGGAATTAAATACCCGTGACGCATTACGCATCACGAACCACCCGTTACGCGTCACCCGTTACGCGTCACGATTATCACACATCACGTATTACGACCTTAAGATAAAGAGGAGAATATACAGTGGATGATAAATATCTGGACGTTATAGAAAAGTTGCGGCAGAATATTTATATAGTCATAAAGGGTAAGACCGGTCCTATAGATCATCTTATTGTGGCCCTTATTTCAGGCGGAAATGTTTTAATGGAAGATGTTCCCGGAGTCGGTAAAACTACCCTTGCCAAAGGTCTTGCAAAATCACTGCAGGCCAATTTTAAGAGGGTTCAATTTACTCCTGATCTTCTGCCTACGGATGTAATAGGTTCTTATATATATAATCCTATTGAAGGTACCTTTAAATTTAAAGAAGGACCTGTATTTACGAATATACTCCTTGCAGATGAGATAAACAGGGCATCTCCAAGGACTCAATCTAGCTTGCTCGAAGCAATGAGTGAATGTCAGGTTACGGTAGAAGGTAATCTTTACAGGCTTGCTTCTCCTTTTATTGTTATTGCCACTCAGAATCCTGTAGAATTTCATGGCACCTATCCTCTTCCTGAAGCACAACTGGATCGTTTTGCTATAAAACTTAAACTGGGTTATCCTTCTCTGGAACAGGAACTGCAGGTACTCTACAGCCAGCATAAAGAACATCCTCTGAATAAAATAACTTCTGTCACGACAAAAGATGAAATCATACATATTCAGAGCCTGGTAAGGGAAGTAAAGGTAAAAGAACCTGTAGCAAAATATATTTTAGATATTATAGATAATACAAGACATGACCAGAGACTTAAACTCGGAGTAAGTCCCCGCGGTTCTCTTATGTTATACAGAATAAGTCAGGCTGTTGCTTTAATGAAAGGAAGAGATTATGTACTACCTGACGATGTAAAGAACATGGCAGTAGAAGTCCTTGCCCACAGACTTGTACTGGAAACAAAGGTTAAATATTCCGGCGTAAGTAAAGAAGAAATAATTGAAGATATTCTGGAGAATACTAAAGTGCCTGTTTGAACATCTTAATGTGTAATGCATTACATCACCGGGTAAAAACCTGTAACATTTACACGTCACGAAAGCATTATGGTTACTTTTTATCTAGTTGTTTTTACAGTCCTTCTCATAAGTCTTTATATAAGAGTCAGATATAAGTATTCAGGTATTATACCTGTATTTAAATGGATAAGAATCTTTTATTTAGAACTTCTTACCCCTGCAGGAAGGCTTTTATTCTGGCTTTCATTGACAGCTTTCATGTTTGGTATGTCTACGACTGCTTTTAAGACTTATATGGTTTTTACTCTTCTTGCCAGCATGTTCCTTGTATCCTTTATTTTTGCCTTTTTTTACAGACCAAAGCTTTCCGTAACAAGATTCATACCTGATAGAACTACATGTGGTCAGAAGATTTATCCTCAGATTATATTACAGAATAATTCCCACTTTCCCTGTTATGACATAGTTTTAAAGGATTTTTCTATTCCCCGTGAGATAAAATCTCTGGTTAAAGAAGGTTATTATATACCTGTTCTTCAGTCAAAGGAAGAGCAGTCCTTAAAGTCAGGCTTTGAGTTTTTAAAGAGAGGAGATTATAATATTCCCGGCCTTTTTGCAGGAACAATATTTCCATTCGGCATTTGGACATGGGGAAGAACGTACGGCCCGGTACATAACCTGCTTGTTTATCCCAGATTTCATCATCTGGATAAACTGGAAATACCTGTCGGTAAAAGATATCAGCCCGGAGGTATTGCACTTACGTCATCTCTGGGAGAATCTACCGAATTTATCGGTAATCGTGAATTCCGTGAAGGAGATAACCCCAGGAATATGCACTGGCGTTCATGGGCCAGAACCGGTAAACCTGTCGTAAAAGAATTTCAGGAAGAATACTTCTGCCGTGTCGCATTACTCCTTGATACATTTGTTCCTCCAAAATCAGGTGCTTCTGCCTTTGAAGCATTTGAAAGTGCCATATCTGTTTCTGCTTCCGTGGCAGATTATCTTTCCAGGCAGGAATATATAATAGACATATTTGCAGCAGGCCCCAATATTTATTATATGCAGGCAGGACGAAGCCTTGCCTATCTTGAGAATATACTGGATCTTCTTGCCTGCCTTGATGTATGCACCGATGATCCCTTTGATAAACTGGAACCGGTTTTAATGGAAAATCTTTCCCTTATAACCACGGTAATAACAGTATTTCTGGACTGGGATTACAGAAGAGAAAAACTGGTCAGGATGATAACAGAGCTGGGGACGGCAGTAAAGGTTATAATAGTAAGAGATGGTAAACCGTCGCAGGAACCGATTGCCTATGAGAGTCTTGTAGGCAGAATTTCTTTTATAACGCCTGAAGAGGAAAAAAAGGGGGTGTCAGAGTTTTGAACTCTCTGCCTTTCAGCGGCATTATTCTTTTCATCTTTTCTCTGACTGCTTTTGTTCTGACTACAGGCAGTGACAGAGAACTTATTGGATTTCTGGCTTTTCTGGCTCTTATATCCATATTTGTTAAATTCAGGTTTACTCTGTCCAGACGGAACCAGTATATAACCTATATAATTTTGCTGATACCTGTGCTGTTAAATTATTTTTTGAGACCTGTTACCAATCTTGGAGTTGCACAGTATTCACTGCTTCAGATACCTGCATATTATGTCATGGTTCTATCTATTTTTATCATATACAGGGTTAAAACTATAAGAGATCTGCTGGCTTTCTATTTTGCCACTACTTTTATATTTATTGTAGCAGGATTCAGTACCGGTACCTCTTATTTTAATTACTTTATGATAGTCCATCTTATTCTTACCGTTTTTTATTTAAGAGCTATTATTCAATCTACTTACAGTTCCCTGCCTTTAACATTGAAGCATCTGTTGCCCATGTCTTTTGTAATTATAGTTACAGGTTCAGTCTTTCTGGGTGCTAACAGTTTTGTAGTGTGGTTAGAGCCAAGAGTGAACGACTTTTTTATTCCTGTTGTGGGGTCTGCACTGGATTACGGTGGCTTTTTAAATGAAACTTCTTTAAATGTTACGGGAGATCTGAAATTATCTACCAGGATAATTATGAGGATTTTTACCTCTTCTCCTGTGGAAAGGGTCAGATGTAAGGCATATACAGATTATTTAAATGGTAAATGGAAGACTGCTCCGCAGAAAATTGCTCTGAAACCTGTTTCTGAATATGCTGATAAGTCAACGGATTACAAAGGAATATTTTCGCCCGATTATTCATTACCTGCGGAAAATAAACGGGAAGAATTCAGGATAAAAATGGCATCAGGAGCAAATACTGTTTTTTTTGTACCTCCTTCCGGCTTCGCTGTTATGACAGATGTGCCGCAGGTCTCTCTGGATCAATATGGTATTTTTTATCCTGAAACTACTGAAGTAAATATAGGATATTCTGTAGCATATATGCCAGATCTTCAGTATGTGATATGTCCTGAGATTAAGGATTTGACGTCCTGTCTGAAGGTTCCCGATTACGTTTCCCCTGAAATTAAAACTCTTTCTAAAAAACTTACGGAAGGAAAAGGAAACAGACTTGAACAGTGCCGTTCCGTAGAGTCATATTTTCACAGAGAGTTCGAATACAGTCTTGACTTTAAACCGGCCAGGACTGGTGATCCTGTGGAAGAATTTTTACTGGAGAAAAAAGCTGCCCACTGTGAGTATTTTGCAACAGCCATGGTAATACTCTTACGTTCTGCCTGTATCCCCGCAAGATATGTAACAGGATATCTTGTTCATGAATATAATGAACATACCTGTTATTATATAGTGAGAGACAGAGATGCCCACGCCTGGGTTGAAGCATTTGTAGACGGTCACTGGGTTACCTTTGACCCGACTCCTGCAGGAGGTTTATTCAATGAACTTCTCGGCAACTCCGAACCGGACCTTCTCAGACAGTTTTTTGATTTATTCCTTGTGAAATGGGATGAACTGAAAGGATTTTTATATAAAGGCGATATTTATGGCATGTTTAAATGGGTATTAAAAGGAATAAAGTCTTATATAAATTACATTACCCCCTTTATAGTTTTAATTTTTATTGCTTTAATTATAGTATATCGTAAAAGATTTAATAAATTCACTTTATTTATAAGAAGAAAAAAAGATAATATATCAGGCATAGATGACGATGTTTCTGTCAGGAGATTTGGCGAGATAATGTTAAGATTTGATAAAATTTTCTCAGAGAAAAAGATAAAGAGAAAAGATAATCTCACCCTTTACGAATATATTGATTGTCTGAAAGAAAATAAATTTGCCCCTGAAGAGCTGGATATTTCTACTGATTTTATAAAGGAATATTGTATATTACGGTACGGTCATGATGAAATTAGTGAAGGAGATTTCCTGTCTCTGGAGAAAAAGCTTGAAAGTCTGAAGAAAATTATAGACAATAAGAACGGATAGAGGTCTGCATGAATTCCCCGCGTCACGCGCCACGCGTCACGCATTACGATTATGAAAAAGAGGTTTTACTTTTGAGTGAACAGCCGGTAAATACAGGAAATTCAACACTTTCGAAAACTTATAAAATTTCTTTTAGAAAATTACTAGTTCCCATTCTATGGATTCCGCTTCTTGCAGTAATGATTTCCATACAGATTAATATAATGCTTAAAATAACAGGCCTTTTGTGGGCATATATTGTATTAATAGTAATAGAAACGTTACTGCTTGGCAGAATGATTGCTGTTGTCCGTAATCATTTAATCTCTGTAACTATTTCAGAGAAAGGAATAATTTATAAACAGTTTTTTCCTTCAGTCCATAAGAATTTTTCATGGGAATATATTAAAAGATTTAAGTGTAAAACTGTACAGGGTAAAGGAAGTACAGGAAAGAGAACAGTTAAAATCTATGCTCTGGACCATAAATCAGGTGATCGAATAACATTTAGCAGTTTACTCTTTAATTCCGATGAACTGGTGGAAGCTATAAAAAAGAAAGTTAAGCTTATAGAGTGGAATTAATAGAGGAATTTCACTTTCTTTGTGGAATAAAATATCGAATAGTGACATTTTATGAAGTAACTTATTCATCATTTGTTATTTGAGGAGTTGTGTGATTTGATAATAAATCCGGGCAGAATATTCTCCGCCTTTGTAATATTTGTAATTTCTATACTTCTTATCTGTCCTGTTTGCCATGCCGGTCCTTCAAGCAGTAATATTATTCAGTTAACCAAGGAAAAACTTGCCAGATGGAAGAGCATACAGTATACAATGGATATGGATATTGGCGGAGCTCCCTATGGATACAGGGTTTATTATAAACGTCCGTCCAATCTTACCACTATATCATGGAATAAAAATGATAGCAGTGATAAAGTTACTATGATCGTATTCAAAAATACTACAACAGTTTTTGATCATAAACAGAAGAAAAAACAGACTTTTGATACAGGAGCTTTTGATCTGTTCAGGATAAATAATGAATATGATAAGAAATGGGCTGTTGAGTATTTAGGAGATTATAATCTCTCCTGTGTAAACAACGGAAAAAAAGAAAAGAGAGCATGCTGGGTAGTGGCTTTTACCACCCAGCAGGGGGTTTCATATAGATTCTGGATTGATCAGTATGCAGGTATAACTATGAGAATGGAAGTTAAATTAAAAAAAGATGATGAAAAGCCCTATGTTATAGCGAAGACTACATCCTTTAAAGTGGATGCCCCTGTTGAACCTTCTATGTTTAAAGACCCGTTTTGATAAGTGAGAGGTTTTACCGGCGAAGGATAATACTAGCCGGTACATATCATACATTATGTATTACCATAAAAAAGGAGGAATATATTTATGAAGTATTTTCTAATGTCACTTTCTCTGTTGTTTCTTATATCTGTCGTAACTCTGGCAGCAAAGAACACCGAGACTGTAACCTTCTGGTATAATTTAGATGAACATGGTTCAGCAAAAATGGAAGAACTTATTACCAGATACAATAAAGAGAAAAAAGGGAAGGCAGTGGTACAGCCAAAGAAATTTTCGACTATGGCAGAATTAAAAGAGGCACTATTTTCAACTACTACTTTACCTGATACGGTTCTTATAGACAATCGGTGGCAGGATGAACTTATAGCAAAGGGGATACTTATACCTGTCGAGGTTCATACCACTCATATAGGAAGTGCTTTAAAGGCTGCATATAAACAGGACACTTACAAGGTTCTTTTTGAATCGGCCATCCAGGATAACCAGTACTGGACTTTTCCCTATGCATGCACCAATAACGCTTTAATAGTCAATCTGGATATGCTTTATTCTCTTAAAATGGATAAATCTCCCCAGGGATGGTTTGATCTTATCAAAACAGGCAAACCTCTTATGCAATCTGCAGAGGGAAGAAAGGGGATTGCTCTTCCTACGGATGAAGCGCCGGAAAATCTTGCGGCTTTTTTCATTGCTATGATGAGGCAGAAAAAAGACGGTTCTTTACTCGGTCCTGAAGGCAAATTTGCTTTTAACAGCGAAGCAGGTGTAGCAACACTTCAGTTCCTTCAGGATCTCTATCTGAAATATAAAATAGCTTCTACCGATGTAAGTCCTGAAGGATTCTTCGTGGGACAGGCAGGTATGATCTTCGGTACTGCTCAGGATTATTTCCATGCCCAGGAACTTGGCATGAATGTAGAAGCAGTATATTTACCGAAAAAGGATTTAAGAGCAAGTGATCTTTATATTAAGAGTCTTGCTCTTACCAAATCAACTCCTGAACATGAAGAAGCGGGGTTTGATTTTTTACTCTGGCTTGTAGAATTCAAACAGATAAAAGAGTTTTCTCTTGCTACTTCTTATATTCCTGTAAATAAACAGGTTGTTGGATGTTCGGCTTATTTTGAATATCAGAACCAGCATCCCGGTATGAGGATTTTTATAAAACAACTGGACTGGGCAAAGCCAGTACCTACATTCTCTCATTATGATGAGGTTATGGATTGCCTGGGCAAAGAAATTCTTTCCTGTTTGAAAGGTGAAAAGACCCCGCGACAGGCCCTTGATAATGCAGCAAACTACGGTAACGGCCTTTTAGGATTTTAGCTATTATGACGCGTCTCTAGACGCGTCATAATCCTTTCACAATTCTCATATAATCCCGGTTACTCCATATCAAGCGTTTCTTCCTGTGCCTCTTGCAGTATTATATCCCGTGACAGGGCTTTTTCAAAAGACATACGGGCACATTCTGTCTGTCCCATTTCTTTCTGGCATTTACCCAGTATAAGATAGGCAGAAGCTAACGTCGGATCTGAATCTACTGCTATGGATGCATAATAAGCTCCCTTTTCATAATTTCTTTTAAAGTAATTTATTTTTGCCAGAAGATAGCAGAAGTAAGGAATATTTTCTACCTGTTCTTTGTAAGAATATATTATGCTTTCTGCTTTCTCAACTTCTTTAAGCTCTATAAAGGCTTCGCTTTCAAGGAGATCAATATTGTATATAAGTATGCCATCTGTAGCAAGTGTTCTGGCCTTTTTTAGTTCCTCTATACTTTTCATATAATAGCCGGCTCTGAGATAATCCCTTCCTCTTACCATAAGCACTTTTCCGTTCATATTGACTGTTCTTTCCCTGTATGGTTCTTTCTTTTTGGAAGAAATTATTTTTTTATAATCGGAAGGGTAAGCAGCCATCATCCAGTAATGATAAAAATCCCATGCTCCGAAGAATTCTGTATAAGTCATAATATAATTATTCCCCAGTGCGGGATCATGGCAGGTAATTTCTTCTTTTTCGTCGTCATATCCTATAACAACTCTGAAATGTCCAGAGTTATTCATGGCAGTAATACTGTTTACCACAAGAACCGGTATGTCCTGACATACATATTGCTTTACTGTTTCAATATTGCCGCTTCTGTCCGTTACAACAGTAAACCCTTTTGAAGCCAGATAATGTTCTATGGCATAAGGAAAGGTAGAGTCGAAGAGAGGGCTGAAAAGTTCTTTTATAAGATATTCCTGTGTTACAGTGCTTTTTTCATCCCAGTAATGGACTATCATATAAAGGGATGCTTCCCCGCAGTAAGAACTTCCTGCAGGCTGAGATTCGTAAGGCACGCCATAGATTAAATGTTCTGGCGGCAACGTATTTTCTTTTCCCTCCGCACAGAGACAGTATAAAAATAGGAATATGAATATCAAAATATATTTTTTCATATCAGTAAATATTATAACATAAATCAGTGACCGGCAGCCACTGATTTTACTTTTTATTATTTTATGCAGGAAAAAACTTTTATTTAATAGAATAATTAATATGTATAAATTATTAAGGGGGAACCTCCCGGGAGGGTAATTAATTGATTTTCTACTTGCTTGCAATGAACTGGGATATTTTCAGCGTAGACAGTGTTTTCCTTATATGTATGTTACTGGGACTGGGATACAGTCTTTTACAGATGGTACTTGGCGGAGGACATGGCGGTGGCATTTTTGGCGGTCTTGATGTAGACGTAGGAAACGTAGATATTGGTTTTGGAGGCCATGATATAGTTGATGTCCAGGATGTCCATCTTCACGGCGGCGGAGCAACAGATGCCGGTGCAGGCCCATCAGTATTCAATATGCTCACAGTATCTAATTTTCTGGCCTCTTTCGGTGCTATAGGTCTTATTGCCAGGATAGGGTTTCAGGCAAGTCCTCTTGTAAGTATCCTCGTTACTACTCCTATTTCTCTTTCAATTGCCTATTCCATATTCTGGTTTTTATATCGTTTTTTATTTTCCCAGCAGGGTTCTTCCATTGTTTCACACAGTAACATTCAGGGCCTTACTGCAGAGGTTATAACTCCTGTTCCTGCCGATGGTTACGGAGAGATAGCCTATATTCTTCAGAACAGCAGAATGACCTCTCCCGCAAAATCTTTGAATAAAAAGCCTATTGGCAAAGGCGAACTTGTTCTGATTGTTTCTATGGCCGGCAATACTGCTTTTGTTAAAATATATGAAGAATTACCGGCAGAGGGACAGAAATCTCTTGAAGATAAAAGACTTAAAGAATAGGTTAATCCTGAGAGATAGAAAATCTTTCAGTGGTAAAATATAATATATAAAAAGGAGTGATTTTATGACCGGTAGTTTACCTTTAGGTATTATTATCATAGGTGTTTTAGTTGTTTTATTCGTCTTCGGATGGACTGTTTCTTTCTGGGCAAGCCGTTACAGGAAGGTAGGTCCCAACCAGGTACTTGTCATATACGGAAGAAAGAGCAGGCACCCCGTAACAGGTCAGGAAATAGGTTATCGTCTCCTTAAAGGCGGCGGTACCTTTGTATGGCCTGTTGTAGAAAATTATAAAGTTTTCTCTATGGAGTTAATGAGTATAGATATTCAGACTCCCGAGGTTTATACAAAACAGGCCATCCCCATACTTGTAGATGCAGTGGCACAGATAAAGGTGGAAAATACTGATGTAGCCATAGGTACTGCAGTAGAACAGTTCCTTGACAAATCGCCTTCTCAGATGGTGGATATTGCCAAACAGACACTTGAAGGCCATTTGAGAGCCATTATAGGTGATCTGTCTGTAGAAGAGATTAATTCAGACAGAGACAGTTTTGCAAATCGTGTTCAGGAAGTATCTGCTACGGATCTTGCCAATATGGGTATGAAGGTTGTTTCCTTTACCATACAGGATATAAGAGATAATGTAGGTTACCTTGTAAATCTCGGTAAGCCTCAGGTGGCAAAGGTAAAACGTGATGCCTCTATTGCTGAAGCCCAGGCACAGAGAGATGCTCAAATTGAATCAGCCCAGGCAAGAAAAGAAGGTCAGAAAGCTCACTTTGAAGCTGAAACGGAAATAGCCCAGTCTCAGAGGGATTATGAAATGAAGAAGGCCGAATACAGTGCTTCTGTAAATCTCAAAAAAGCTGAAGCAGATCAGGCCTATGAATTGCAGAAAAACAAGAGTTTAAAACAGGTAAAAATTGAAGAAGTGAATGTTCAGATTGCAGCAAAGGATAGAGCTATAGAACTGGAAGAAAAAGAAATAGCGAGAAGAGAGAAAGAACTGGAAGCAGGTATTAAGAAACCTGCTGCAGCAAAACAGTATGAAATACAGACCCTTGCGACAGCCGAACAATTCAGACTGGAAAATACTGCCAGAGGTCAGGCTGAAGCAAGGAAAGCTACAGGTCTTGCAGAAGCTGAAGTAGTTAAAGCCCAGGGTCTTGCTCAGGCAGAAGCGGAAAAGGCAAAAGGTATGGCAGCAGCTGCAGTCATAGAAGCACAGGGTAAAGCAGAAGCTGAAGCCATGCAGGCAAAGGCAGATGCGTGGAGAGCCTATACTGAAGCCGCTATAATTCAGATGTTTATAGAAAAAATGCCGGAAATAGCCACTGCTATTGCACAGCCTTTGTCGAAAATGGAAAAGATTGTTGTCATCAATCAGGGCGGCCCTGATGGAGCCGGCGCTCATAAAGTAACACAGGATGTAACTACTATTATGTCACAGGTACCTCCTGTTCTCGAGTCTTTAACAGGTGTAAAGATGTCTGATATGTTAGAAAAATTACCGGGACTTGCTAAAGTGGCAGCACCTGCTGTCGTTAAAAAGTCACCTCCGCCGGCAAATCCGCCGCAGAAGTAATTTTTATGGGAGAGATGGGAAATAGAGGAATCGTAATGCGTCACGCGTAATGTGTAATGCGTTAAGAGATTGAGCCGGTCTCTCCCATATGTTTTTCTTTAAGTGAGCAGTGAATTTTTTATACCCGTGACGCGTCACGCGTCACGCGTCACGATATTAATTGCGACAATATTATTTCTCTCTCTATCGGTTTGCGGAGAAGAAAATATAAAATATTCTTCTGTACAGATAAGAGTTGAGCTTGCAGATAATCTTTCTGATGTGTTTTTTTCTATAGAAAAAGGCGTAATTATAGATACCTTTACGGAAGACATAGTATTTTTTATAAAATCCGGAGAAAATTACAGTCTGAAAAAGAACAATAGATGGTGCTTGTCCTGGAAGCATGGGGAGGAGATATTAAAAGGCAGAAATCTTATCGTTGCTACAGACAATCCTGATAAATACATAAGGTTCGGCAATAAAAAATATAGAGGTAAACTGGTTTTTTTATCTGATTCTTATGGTAAAATAAGAGTTATAAATGAACTACCTCTGGAGGAATATTTATGTGGTGTTGTTCCGAAAGAGCTTTATTCGGAGAAGATTGAAGCAATGAAGGCACAGGCCGTAATTGCCCGGACTTATGCCATGGCCAATCTTGGCAAACACAGAGACGAAGGTTTTGACCTGTGTTCCGGTGAACACTGTCAGATTTACGGAGGGCTTGAAGCGGAAAAACCTCTGTCCAATAAAGCTGTATGGGAGACTGCAGGTGTGATACTGAGTTATAAAGGAAAACTTGCCTCCCATGTAGTATACCATTCTACCTGTGGAGGACATACGGAAAATAATGAAAATGTATTTTTAACAAAGCCTGTAGAATATTTGAGAGGTGTGCCATGTTATGGAGAACTCTTTCCGGGAAAAGAAAAATTATTTTTCTGTGCCATGTCTCCTTATTTTCACTGGAAAGTATCATGGGATAAAAAAGAACTTTATAAATTAGTTAAAGACTATATGTCTTCCAGGTATCCTTCCTGTGATATTGGAAATATAAAAGAAATTTTTATTTTAGAAAGAGGAATTTCAGGCCGCTGTCGTGTATTACTAATAGATGGAACAAAAAAAGATTTTAAAGTGGATGGTGATGAAATAAGAAGATTGTTAAAATATAAAAATGATAATGGGAAATATGTATCACTGAGAAGTACCAATTTTTTTCTTACTGAAAAAGAAAATTCTTTTGAAGTTGCCGGTAGAGGCTGGGGACATGGCTGTGGACTCTGTCAGCAGGGTGCCTGTGGCATGGCATACCTGGGGGCCGGCTATGAAGATATACTTCATCATTATTTTAAAGGAATTGATATAGATACTAACTATGGACAAAAAAATAAATAAGCTTACTGGCAACCGGCAATCAGTATGCAGCATAAGCTGACCGCTGATAGCTGAGAGCTGACAGCTATAAAGAGGTGTTTTATGGCAGAAGTAATATTAAAGAATGTATGGAAGATTTATAAAGGTAATGTAGAGGTTGTAAAGGACGTCAGCATCGACATAAAAGATAAAGAGTTTCTTGTTCTGGTAGGTCCCTCTGGATGCGGAAAAACAACAACTCTTCGTATGATAGCAGGTCTTGAAGATATAACAAAAGGGGACATTTTTATAGGTGAGAAAAAAGTAAATGATGTTTCTCCTAAAGATAGAGATATAGCTATGGTATTTCAGAATTATGCTCTTTATCCTCATATGAATGTCTATGAAAATATGGCTTTCGGTCTCAGATTGAGAAAATACTCAAAAGAACAGATTGATAAAATGATTAATGACGCAGCAGAATTACTCAGTATAGGCCATTTACTTAAAAGAAAACCTGCAGAGCTTTCAGGAGGTCAGAGACAGAGAGTAGCCATGGGAAGAGCTATAGTTCGTGAGCCACAGGTTTTTCTTATGGATGAGCCTTTAAGTAATTTAGATGCGAAACTTCGTGTCCAGATGAGAGCCGAACTTCAGAAGCTTCATCACAGGCTCGGTATAACTACGGTTTACGTGACACATGATCAGACAGAAGCTATGACCCTTGGAGATCGTATAGTAGTGTTTAACGGCGGAATTATTCAACAGGCAGACACACCTCTTGTGCTTTATAGCAAACCGGCAAATAAATTTGTCGCAGGTTTTATAGGAAGTCCGTCTATGAATTTTTTTGATGTGAAAATTGCCGGGAAAGAAGGTAATCTGTTTCTTGAAGGTGATAAGCTCAATCTGAAGATCCCGTCTGAATTTGCCTCTCAACTGAAAGAATGGGTTGATAAAGAAGTCGTATTTGGAATAAGACCTGAAGATATTTATGACTGGGAATTTGCCAGAGAGAAGAATGAAGATACCAGTCTTATTGCTTCCGTAGATGTGACTGAACCTATGGGGTCCGAAATATATGTTTATCTTACTATAGGTAAATATACGGTAAATGCACGGGTTGATGCCCACTCATCCGTAAGAGTAGGAACAGAGCTTAAAGTCTTTTTTGATATGAAGAAAATGCATATTTTTGATAAAAATACTGAAAAGTCGTTACTTAATAAATGAGAGGAGTTTTTGTGGTTTAAAGTTCAGGATTAAAAAACTATAAACTATAAATATTAAACTATTATGTATATAGGAGTAATAGGGCAGGGACAATGTGATGATGAAACTTATTCCATAGCAGAAGAGGTCGGGCGACTGATAGCTAAAGAAGGGGCTGTTCTTGTATGCGGAGGTCTTGGAGGTGTCATGGAAGGTGCCGCTAAAGGTGCAAGATCTGCCGGCGGTATGACTATCGGTATTCTCCCCGGTTTTTCCAGAGCTGAAGCAAATCCTTACATATCTATATCTATTCCTACAGGGTTTGGTGTGGCCAGGAATATACTTGTTGTAAGGTCATCAGATGTATTGATTGCTATAAGCGGCGGTCATGGTACTCTTACGGAAATTTCCTTTGCTTTACATTTTGCCAAGCCTGTTATTGGCCTTTATACATGGGGGCTTACAAGAAACGGAAAAGCAGTTGAAGATATTATACCGGTAAAAACTCCGGAAGAAGCTGTCGGTAAAGCTATGGAATTTATAAAGAAAAATAACAAAAGTGAGTAAATATTCTGTTACCATGTCTGTTACAAAGCATAATGAAAGAAAGATTATTATGGATGTTATAAATGAGATTCCCGGAAGAGAATTATTTGTTAACTGGCAGAAATTATCTTCCCGTCATCCTCTTACTATGATGAGATATCCTCTGTCTTTTGCAGACAGGGATATAGATTATTATCTGAAAATGCTTAAAGGGCAGCCTGATGAAGAAAATAAATTGAAATCTGTTCTCAAGTCCTTGCCTGAAAAAGATATTGTTATTTTATTTACTTCAAAATATCTTGGCAGTGGTGAACAGGTTTATTCAGGTGAGCTGTTACATAAATTTATTTTTGCTCTTACAAAGATTTTACCGAAGCCCAAAATGATTATTTCATTGAATGAAGCAGTCGGGCTTATGTCTGAGAATTCTCCTGTTTTAGATTCTTTACGAATACTTGAAAAACAGGGCGTAAAAATTTATGTCTCAAGTTCATGTGCAGAGTTTTATAAATTCTCTGAAACTATTAAAATTGGAACTATGATTGATATTTATGATATATCCAGTTATATTCTGAATTCTGCCAGAGTAATTTCTCTGTGAAATAGGGTAAGTGGTTAATGGTGAGCAGAAGAGTATAATTTTTACTCACTGTTTTTCTGTCATAAATTGAATTTCATTCTTTTTTTTACGTGAAATATTATTTTTTTTAGTGAAAATACTGTTGATTTATCTTCATGTCACTATTCACTACTCACTTTTCACCGGTTAATAGATTTATGAAATTAATTACAATTTTCAATAAAAGTAAAGCTGGCTGCCATAAAAAACACTATGTAAAATAGCTTGCAATAATAATAAAATTTTTGTATAATAGGAAAATTACAGGTTAGCCAGACCTGTACCACGATAGGGCCTTCCTACTCTTATAGAGTCGCATGGCCAAAGGAAGGAGGTGTTCCGGTTTTGGTGAGAAATTATGAGACTATGTATATAATCGATCCGGTTCTTGAAGAAGAGGCGCTCGAGCAGCTAACGGAAAATATTAAACAGCAGATTACGACTTTTGGCGGTACCATAGTTGAAGTAGATTTCTGGGGAAAGAAAAAACTCGCTTACGAAGTAAGAAAACGTTTTGAAGGTATATATGTAGTCATTAAATTCCAGGGTGAATCAGGTATAGCCAACAAACTGTCTCATTTCTTAAAGATTAATGATAAGATTTTACGCTACATTGTTGTACTGGAAGAGTAATTGGGAGGTGTTTTTTTGTATAACAAGGTAATTTTAGTTGGCCGTTTAACCCGGGCTCCCGAATTGAAATATACCAATACAGGAATTCCTGTTACCCGCTGCAGTATTGCTGTTAACAGGAATTATAAAAACGCTCAGGGTGTTTATGAAACAGATTTTTTCAATGTTGTCTTCTGGAGAAAACTTGCTGAAATATCGGCAAAATTTCTTAAGAAAGGCAAACTTGTATTGATTGAAGGTCGCCTTCAGACTCAAAAATATCAGGCTCAGGATGGTTCTCAGAGAACATCTTTTGAGATACAGGCAGATCAGATGCAAATGCTGGATTCAAAAGGAAAAGAAGATGGCGAAATGGCTCCTCCCTTTGTAAAAGATGGAGGCTCTGCTCCTGATATTCCATCAGATATGGATTTTTCCGGTAAAGATGATGATTTTGGTAAACCGGGACAGGATGATGTAGATTTTGAAGATGTTCCTTTTTAGAAAAGCTTAAGGAGGTGTCAACTGTGTGCCATGATACTCTCATGGCAGCAGAAGCAAGTGGCTACAAAGAAACAGAAAAAGGTAAAGAAGCCAAAAAAGAAAATTTGCAATTTTTGTGCTGACAGTGTAAAAAAAATAGATTATAAAGATGTGCCGAAATTACGTAAATTTACTACTGAAAGAGGTAAAATACTTCCCAGAAGAATTTCCGGAAACTGTGCACATCATCAGCGTATATTGACCATAGCTATAAAAAGGGCCAGAAGTATTGCTTTGCTCCCTTATACGATGGAATAAGCTGATTTAACTCCCCATTCCTCCCACTGTACTGTGGGCTGGTTAGTTCGTGATATATGGAATGTCATTGATCACGATTTTGGAATAATTTTAGGAGGTGTAAAGGGAGTCCGGTAGGACTTTTCATATAACAATGAAAGTAATTCTTGTAGAAGATGTTCCCAAATTGGGTAAAATGGGCGATATTGTGAAGGTTGCCAGAGGATATGCCCGTAATTATCTGATGCCAAGAAAACTTGTTCTTGAAGCAACAGATGGCAATATAAGGCATATTGAGGAAAAGAAGAAGGTTGAAGACAAAAAATCCAAGAAACGTCTTGAAGAATCCGTTAAGCTTGTTTCGAAATTAGAGGGTTTGAAGGTTATCTTTAAAGTCCGTGTTGGAGAAGAAGGCAAATTATATGGTTCTATCACCAGCAAGGATATTGCGGAAAAGATACTCACTGACTCTGGTATTGAAATAGACAGAAGAAAGATAGTTCTTGATGATCCTATAAAAGTTGTAGGCCATTATAATATTCCTGTAGTCTACCACAGTGAAGCAAAAGCAAATATTTTGCTTGATGTTCAGGAACTTGTGGAACAGGAAACAACCTAAATAGTGAGCAGTGACCAGTGAGCAGTGACCAGTAAAACTGGTTTATATTTTAATGTTCATAGTTTAATATTTTAAATTCTTAACTCTCAACATTAAACTTATTATATCTGCTCACTGCTCACTGATTACTGATTACTGAAAAGGATACCCGGCATGGAGGGAGACTTTTTAAATAAAATCCCACCCCGAAGTCTGGAAGCTGAGCAGGCTACTCTCGGTTCTATGCTCATAGAACCGGACAGTATACCGATAGCTACTGAAATATTGCGGAGTGAGGATTTTTATATTGAAGGCCATCAGATAATTTTTAAAGCCCTGTGCTCTTTATATGAAAGAGGTGAACCGGCTGATATTATTACTTTAGACGGTGAGCTAAGGAAGCTGGGAAAACTCGAAGAAATAGGAGGACTGGGCTATTTAACAACCCTTACAAATACAGTCCCGACAGCGGCAAATATTGAATATTATGCTAAAATTGTGTCGGAAAAGGGACTTTTAAGGGATATAATAAAGACCGGTACAAAAATAACGGAACTTGGCTATAGAGAAGATAGCAGTGTAGATCAGGTAGTGGACAGTGCTGAAAGCATGATTTTTCAGCTCGGTCAGCGTCAGAGAGTCCAGGATTTCATCCATATGGGTTCTGTTATGAAAGAGAGTTTCAGAAAGGTTGAGAGTCTTTATCATAATAAATCCCATGTGACCGGTGTAACAAGCGGTTATGCAGAAATTGATCGTATCACTGCCGGATTTCAGCCGGGAGAGCTGATTATTCTGGCTGCCCGTCCCGGTATGGGAAAAACTGCTCTTGCTTTAAATATAGCGCAACTTGTAGCTGTAGAAGAAAAACTGCCTGTTGCAGTATTCAGTCTTGAGATGAGTAAAGAACAGGTGGCCCAGAGATTAATTTGCTCTCAGGCCATGGTAGATGCCCACAGATTAAGAACCGGTTATCTTAATTCAGATGACTGGCCGAAACTTACACAGGCCATGGCAGAACTTTCAGATGCCCAGATTTATATAGATGATACGCCCGGTATTTCTATTATGGAAATGAAGGCAAAATCAAGAAGAATAAAGATGAGAAAAGATATACAGCTTATAATAATAGATTATCTTCAGCTCATCAGTTCGACTAAAAATGTAAACCGTAATGAGCAGGTAGCGGAAATATCGAGAGGTTTGAAAATTCTTGCCAAGGAACTGTCTATACCTGTTATAGCTCTCTCACAGCTTGCCCGTGCCGTGGAAAGCAGAACAGACAGAAGACCACAGCTTTCTGACCTGAGAGAGTCAGGCGCCATAGAACAGGATGCAGATATGGTAACATTTATTTACCGTGATGATTATTATAACCCTGAAACCGATAAAGTCGGTACTGCAGAAGTTATAATAGGTAAACAGAGAAACGGCCCCCTGGGTACGGTAGAACTCCTCTATTTAAAACAATATACTAAATTCGTCAGTAAAGATAAATACGAAGTAGACGGATTTTAAACAGTGACCAGTTATCAGTGACCAGTGACCGGTTATCAGTGACCAGCGACTAGCTATTTTATCAATCACGTCGATTCACTTTTCACGGCTCACGACTCACGACTCACGATAAAAAATTATCTCTCTAAAAATCTTGATTATTAACAATTATTATTATATAATAGGGAAACATTAAAAAAAATTGCCGGTGTAGCTCAATGGTAGAGCAGCTCACTCGTAATGAGCAGGTTGTCCGTTCAATTCGGATCACCGGCTTTATTTATTTCATCTGAACGTTCAATATGACTTTCATTCTCCTTTGTGACAGATACCTGTAATGAATGTTTCGCGGGAATGACAGGAGACTATTTTCTTATCTTAATGTCATTGCACGTCACGCGTTACGTGTCACGAAGTCAGTTATGTATTATTTATGCTTACCTCATACCAACAGACATGACCGGAGCGGTCACAACCAAATATGAAAATCAACATCCAGTGAAGGTGCAAACTTCATCATTTTCATATAAAATTGCTTTAATTAAACTAAACAATTTGAATAATAGGTAAATACTGTCTGCCTGCCTGATGCTCCTCCGAAAAAAATCTAAACTGGAACGTTTATAACAGTTACAGCTTATATCATGC